>WGAP01000198.1 GCA_015494775.1 Flavobacteriales bacterium
GCCAACGGCCGTTTCAAAGCATAGGAACGCCCCGGAAACTTCCTGAACTTATCCTGCCAAAAGGCATCACATCCACGCCTGTTTTACGTATCTTTGAAACAAAGCAAAAAAACATGCTCGAACAACTGCGACGCATTTCGGACTTGGAACAATTGGCCGTTCGCCAGGGACGCAAAAAATTGGTGCTTTGTGCCGCCGGAGATGCGCACTCCATCGATGCGGTTTTTGATGCCTATCGCGCCGGTGTGATCGAACCGATATTGGTGGGCCGGCCCGCGGAAATGGAAAAATTTGCCGGCTCGTGTAAGGATTTCGACCGCTTTACCGTTTTCGACGAACCCGACGAAGAACACGTTATCCGCCGTTCGGTGCAACTGGTGGTCGAAGGCCGGGCCGACATCCTGATGAAAGGCAACGTAACCACGGCCGCCTTGCTCAAAGGCGTGCTCAACAAGGAATACGGGCTGCGCGAGCGCCGTTTTTTGTCGCATTTTGCCCTGTTCGAAGTGCCCAATTACCATAAACTCTTGGCCATTACCGATGTGGCACTCAACATTTTACCACCACTCAAACACAAGGTGCAAATCGTCCGAAATGCCGTCCGTTTTTTCCGTAAAATCGGAGTGGAACGGCCCAAGGTGGCCGCACTTTCGGCCATTGAAATGGTCAACGAGGATATGCCCAGCACCATCGATGCGGCTCTGCTTTCGATTATGCAACGTCGCGGCCAAATCAAAAACTGCCTGATCGACGGTCCGTTGGCCTTCGACAATGCCATCAGCAAGCTGAGCAAGCAGCAAAAAAACATTCCCGGCGATGTGGCCGGCGATGCCGACATTCTGTTGGTGCCCAACATCGAATCGGGCAATATCCTGTACAAGGCCTTTGTATTTTTTGCCGATGCCAAGGTGGCCGGCTTGGTGGTGGGCGCGCCGTTCCCCATTGTGCTCACTTCGCGCGCCGACTCCGAGGAAACCAAGCGCAACAGCATCTATCTGGCGGCCATTTCGGTCAAAAACGTGTAAAATGAGTAGGGGAGAGCCCTTGATTTTGTGCATCAACCCCGGAAGTACATCCGTCAAATTAGGCCTTTTCCGGGGCACCGACCCGTTGCGAACCGAAAATATTACGCGGCCCGAAAACGCATCGGCGGATTTGACAGCCGAAATTAATGCCGTGCGGGCATTTGCCGGCACCGAAAAGCCCGATATGATCATGGCCCGTGGCGGCCTGATCAAACCCATACCTTCGGGCGTTTATCGCATCAACCCATTGATGCTGAATGATTTGGAACGTTCGCCTTACCGGCATGCCAGTAATTTGGCTGCGCCCATCGCTTACCGTTTGGCCGGGGATTGGGACATTCCGGCCTACATCGCCGACCCGGTTACTACGGACGAAATGGCGGACATCGCGCGCCCGGCAGGACATCCGCTTTTTGAACGCAAAAGCATTTTCCACGCCTTAAACCACAAGGCCACGGCCCGCAAATATGCCGATTCGGTGGGGCGAAATTACGAGGATCTGAACCTGATTGTCATCCATTTGGGCGGCGGTATTTCCATCGGCGCGCATCACCGGGGCCGGGTAATCGATGTTAATCAAGCACTGGACGGGGAAGGCCCTTTTACGCCGCAACGTAGCGGAACGCTGCCTGCGGGCGATTTGGTTCGCTTGGCCTTTTCGGAGCAATACTCCAAGGAGGAAATGCTTCGAATGATTACCGGAAAAGGCGGTTTGTGGGCCTACACGGGCACTTCGGATATGCGCGTATTGGAAAAACGAATGTCCAGGGAGCCCGAAATTCGCAAGGTGATTGATGCCATGCTTTACCAAACGGCCAAATATGCCGGTGAAATGGCCGTAGCGCTGCACGGCAACGTGGATGCCGTCATCCTGACCGGCGGCTTGGCATTTTCGGAATACGTTACGCAAACCTTGACCGGATGGCTGGATTGGATTGCGCCGGTGGCGGTTTTCCCCGGCGAAAACGAACTGGCGGCTTTGGCCTACAACGGATGGCTTGTTTGGAAGGGCCGATTGACGCCGAAGGAATATTAATTAATTCCTTTTAATTTCTTTTTCCAGTTCCTCTACATACGGGACAAGTCTCACCATCTTTTTTCCCAGTTCCGTCGCATTCATCGCACAGATGACTTTCTAATTTTCCACGTTCAATATTATTTTCAATACCCATAACAAGGAAATTTATAATTTTATAGAAACAAATGTAAGAAAAATTAAATTAAAATACTATTTAACATAATATAAATTATAGAACAAAACCGTATTTCGCCAAATACCTTTATATTTGTCCTATAACATAATGGATAAGCTCAATTCCAATATCATTGCCAAAGGTATTATCAAGGCCGTTTTGTTTTTTGCAGTCTTGGCATTGCTCGTTTATGTGCTGAACAAAATTTTTCCGGTCATTATCTATTTGGTCATCGCCTGGCTTTTGAGTTTGTTGGGCGCGCCCATCAAGATGTTTTTGCAGCGACGGCTCAAATTCGGTTCCGGTTTGGCCACTGCAAGCGTTTTGCTGATTTATGCCTTGGCGGCCTTGTTGTTTGTGGGCCTGTTTGTGCCTTTGGTGATGCGTCAGGCCGAAAATTTATCCGTTTTGCAGAGCGCGGCTTTCAAAGCCAAAATCCAAACGGCGCTGAGCCAACTGGAACAATACCTGGACGCGCACCACATCCGCCTGCCCGAAAATCTAAATCTTTGGACCTGGCTCAAAGACATCGATTGGCATTTTGTGCCGGCCTTTTTCCAAGGCATTTTCGGTCTGTTGGGCAATTTGTTTATCGGAATATTTTCGGTGTTGTTCATCACCTGGTTTTTGCTGCGCAATCCCGGACTTGTCGGCCATGCCGTTCGCCGGATTTTGCCGCGCCACGATACGGCCCAATTTGCGCGCGCACGTGCACGTATCAAGGCCTTGATGCGGCACTATGTGGGCGGTTTGTTGCTGCAAGTCAGTATTTTGTTCGTTATTTACGGCCTGTCGCTCAGCATTATAGGCGTCCCCGACGCCCTGATTATTGCACTCATCGGCGCTTTGCTCAATTTGGTGCCTTATGTGGGCCCGTTGGTCGGTTTGGTATTGATGATTACGCTCAGCATCACATCGCAATTGGATAATCCTGCGGTGGCATTCGGTTCGCTCAAATGGATTTTGCTGATGTATGCCGTGGCCCAATTGATCGACAATTTCTTTTCGCAGCCCTTTATTTATTCGCGTTCGGTGCATTCGCATCCGTTGGAAATTTTTTTGGTCATTCTGACATCCGGCTACCTTTTCGGTATTTTGGGCATGGTGATTGCCGTCCCCGCTTACACAATTGTTAAAATTTTATTACGTGAATTTTATACCGAATATCGCGAGCGATTTTTTAGTTGGTAAGGATTATAATCCACTTCAATATTTACAGTAGTAGATAATTTTTTTATGACCGCTCCGAACCGCCCGCTATACGGTCGTTTCTACGCGGCGCCGCGGAGACCGCCAACCAAGGAGTAAGGGAGCGGATGCGGGCTCCGCGGCGCCGCGTAGAAACGACCGTATAGCGGGCGGTTCGGAGCGGTCATAAAAAAATTATCTACTA
>WGAP01000199.1 GCA_015494775.1 Flavobacteriales bacterium
AACAAGTGGCCCGTGAAATGTTCGACACGCTGGGCATCGATGCCGAGGTCATCGATGTGCAATCCCTGGCACCTTTCGATTTGGAGCACGACATTGTCAAGAGTTTGCAAAAAACCGGCCGTTTGCTCATTATCGACGAAGATGTGCCCGGTGGAGCCGCGGCCTATATTTTGGATAAAATTCTTAATGAACAAGGCGGTTATTATTACCTGGACAGCGAACCGCAAACGCTTACGGCCAAGGAACACCGTCCGGCTTATGCTTCGGACGGGGATTATTTTTCGAAACCTTCGGCCGAAGATATTTGGGAAAAGGTTTACGGCATCATGTCCGAAGCCCGGCCGGGCAAGTATCCGCCTTTGGGCTGAATCCGATTGCTTCGACAAAAATCAACTCAAAACTAAGAACTCAAAACTAATTTTGCGCCAGGAATGGGAGTAGTTGTTTTCTTGTTCTTTCTTTTGCTTGCCCAAAAGAAAGCACCAAATCATTAAAAATGTTTTTTGTTCGGCGAAGCCGAACAAAGAAAAGGGCACTTTTACAATAAATTTTTCGGGGCATCATCAGGTTAAATTTATGACGCCCCGAAAACCGCGGTCAAAATTTGGCGGGCTGCGCCCTGGGGTTCCAAATTTTGCTCGCCTATTTTGGTGAAAAAGATTTTTTATCCGCTTCGCGAATCTTGGATTTTTCCATTAATGCTCCTGCCTTTGATTGGTCGATGTTCATTTTTTTTTTTGAGCGCGACTTGCCGCGCGGGGAAAAAGCCGGCGGCTGAGTGCTGCGAACGCAGTGAGCAGTGTATCGAAGCCCCGGCCGGTCAATACGGTCACTTCGATACAATTTTTGCTATGCAAAAATCACTCAGCGACCTACGTTGCGCCAGGGATGGGAGCGGTTATGCGCGGGCGGCACGCCGCAGGCCTGCCGGGGCGGCGGGGCGACCAGTGGGGAGCCACGTCCGCCACGCCCGCAGGGCAAGAGCGAGCCGCACGCGCATTTGAGCGGACAGCCCGACGGCGCCGGTGTTCGGCCCGCCAAGCGGGAGGCCGCTCCGTCGGCCGAAGCGCTTGGCGTTGGCCCCGCCGCGGCGCCGAAGGCGCCGGCGAATTGCCGCAGGCAAGTCGCGCGGGCTTCCGCCCGCCGGCGGGGCCCCGAACCCAAGGCGCCGGGGCGCCCTAAAAAATATTTTGTCAGTCCGGGGCAAGACGAGTTTTTGTAACTTGCATCCAAAGATGCATGTTATGAAAAATTCCGCCCTTTTTATCGTGGATGTGCAAAACGATTTCCTGGCCGGCGGCGCCCTGGCCGTGCCGCAGGGCGATGAAGTGATTGCACCCATCAACGCGTTGCAAAAGCAGTTCGAATGGATTTTTGCATCCAAAGATTGGCATCCGGCCGACACCAAGCATTTCGACCAATGGCCCGTGCATTGCGTGCGCGGCACCCGTGGCGCCCGCTTTCCCGAAACGCTGCATATTTCGCGCATCGAAAAGGTGCTGCTCAAAGGCACCGGCGTATCCGACGACGGCTATTCGGCCTTTGAGGCCACCAATGCCGATTTGGAATTCTGCCTGCGCTCGCGCGGGATCCGTCAACTGTTCGTTTGCGGCTTGGCCACCGACTATTGCGTGAAAGCCACGGCCCTGGATGCAGCCCGTTTGGGCTTCGACGTTTTTGTGGTTCGCGCCGCCGTGCGGGCCGTAAACCTGCAAGCCGACGACGAACAAAAGGCCTTTGCCGAGATGGAAGCCGCCGGCGTTCATATCATCCAATCCGACCAAATCACCAAATTCCGCCTATGATGTATTCCATGACCGGCTACGGACAGGCCGAGACCGAAATTCAAGGCCGGATTTACCGCGTGGAAATCCGTAGCGTTAATGCCAAATATAACGACATCAGTTTGCGACTTCCGCAAAGTTTTCGCACCAAGGAAATGGACATCCGCAAACGGCTGCAAGCCCGGCTGCGCCGCGGAAAAATCCAATTGACACTCACCGAGGAAATAGCCCCCGACACGGCGCGTTTGCAACTGAACGAAGGCGTGCTGGAAAGTTACCGGAAAAAATTGCAAGGCCTGTATCCCGAGGCCGACATCAACCACCTGTTGCCGGCCTTGCTTCGGTTGCCCGACATTTGGCAAACGCCCGAAGAAGACATCGAAACGCTGTGGGCCGCCGTGGAACCGCTCATCGAACGGGCCGTAACGGCCTTGAACGATTACCGGCTGTCGGAAGGCGAAGCCGTTTTTCGCGATTTGGAAAAACATTTGGCTGCAATTCGGGGATGTTTGGCGCAAATCGAAAAATCGGACCCGGAACGAATGCAAAAAATCCGCGCGCGGCTCCACAAACTCACGGCCGACATCATAGACCGGGCCGACCCTGCACGCCTGGAACTGGAACTGCTTCTCTTTGCCGACAAACTGGACATCAACGAGGAAAAACAACGCCTGCGCCACCATTTGGAATATTTCGAACAAACCATGCGGAACGATCATCCCGAAAAAGGGAAAAAACTGAATTTTATCGCCCAGGAAATGGGGCGCGAAATCAACACCATCGGGTCCAAAGCCAACGATGCCGGCATCCAAAAATGTGTGGTGGAAATGAAGGAAGCCCTGGAAAAAATCAAGGAACAAACGGCTAATATCCTGTAAGTTCGATGTATGATTATATTGTAGTGGGCTTGGGCTTGGCCGGATGGGCGTTTACGCGCGTGCTGGAAGAAAACCGCAAACGTTTTACGGTGTTCGATCCCGGAGAACCCAATGCTTCGACAGCGTCGGCCGGTGTGTATAATCCGGTTATTCTCAAACGTTTTACCCTGGCCTGGAAAGCGGCCGAATTTTTGCCTTATGCCGTTCTGCAATACCGCCGGTATGAAATGGAAACCGGCCGGAAGTTCGTTTTTCCCGTGCCCATTTACCGCAAAATCGCTTCGGCGGCCGAACAAAACGAGTGGCAAACGGCGGCAGGGCGTCCCGTGTTTGAAGACTACATGGACGATATTCGTTTCGAAAACTTTCCGGGTATCGATGCGCCTTTCGGTTTTGGCGTAACCAAAAACACGGGCTTGGTGGATGTGGCGGGTTTATTGCAAACAAGGCGCGAGGCATTGGAAAAACGCGGTTTGCTGCGGCGCGAGCCCTTGGATTATTCCCGATTGGAAATATCGAAAAGCAAAGTCCGTTATGGCGACATCGAAGCGCGCCGGGTGGTATTTGCCGAAGGTTTCGGACTAAAACAAAATCCTTTTTTCGGGCATTTGCCCTTGATGGGCACCAAGGGCGAGACTTTACGGCTGCGAATACCTTATACGGATTGGCCGGTTATCAAGTCCAATGTTTTCCTTGCGCCCATACCGGGTTCGGAAGAATATCTGACCGGCGCCACCTACGAGTGGACCGACAAGACCACCGAACCTACGCGGCAAGCCAGGGAATTATTGAGCGGAAAATTGGAAAAACTCTTCACGGGGCCTTATACCGTTACGGGCCAAACGGCGGGCATCCGTCCTACGGTCAAAGACAGGCGTCCGCTGCTGGGCGTTCATCCCGCGTATCCGTCCCTGGCGGTTTTCAACGGACTGGGAACACGCGGGTTGATACTTGCGCCGCGCTTGGCGCGTATGCTTTACGAACATCTGGAATTCGGAATGGAATTGTTGCCCGAAACCGATATAAAACGCTGGGAAAAACCTTCAAAAATATAAGGCGAAGTAACGACGGAAAATAATTACCTTTGAAAGGAAAAAATACAAGCGAGATGAAAAAATTTCTTTTATTGTTTTTGCTGACCGGCTGGATGTGGCAAACCCGGGCCCAGTCGCTCATCAATGCCGGGCCGATGATAGGCAATACGGGAATGACCGAAGTAACTTTATGGATACAAACCACCCGGCCGGCCGGCGTTAAATTTACTTATTGGCTCCACGGTGCGGACTTGGTGCGCGCCCATAGCACCGAAGTTTGTCATACCACCAAGGAAAATGCTTATGTGTGTAAGGTAAAAATCAAGAATTTGAAACCCGGCACGGCCTATGATTATGCCGTGGTTATCAACGGGAAACGTCAAAAATTTCCCTACAAATTGACCTTCAAAACCCAGGAATTGTGGCGATGGCACAAAGCGCCTTCGGATTTCAGTTTTGTGTTCGGTTCGGGAGCATACATCAATGACCCGCAGTGGGATCGTCCCGGTAGTCCTTACGGCGGGCATTATCGCATCTATGAAAGCATTGCCGACCAGCATCCCGATTTTATGATTTGGGGCGGCGATAATATTTACCTGCGTCAGGGCGAATGGAATTCGCGCGACCGCATCATTTACCGCTACACCCACGACCGCCATACGCCGGAATTACAACGCCTGCTGGGCACCGTGGCCCATTATGCCATCCTGGATGACCACGATTTCGGGCCCAACGATTCGGACGGCAGTTTTTGGAACAAAAACACCGCCATTGATGTTTTCAAACTTTTTTGGGCCAATCCGTCGGTGGGTGTGGGCAATTTGAAAGGCGCCATTTGTATGTTCAGTTGGAACGATGCCGATTTCTTTTTGCTGGACAACCGTTACTACCGCGATGCCAACGACCTGAAAACCAAGCGACCCAAAACTATGTTGGGTAAAGAACAGTTGGAATGGCTCAAAAACGCCTTGGCCAAAAGCCATGCCCGCTTCAAGTTCATTGTGATGGGCGGACAATTTCTGAACACCGCCCGCAGGTTTGAAACATACAGCAACCACGGCTTTGCCGCCGAACGTGAAGCAATCATCGATTTTATTTTGGACCAGGATGTGCGCAATGTGATTTTCCTGACCGGCGACCGCCACGAAAGCGAAATCAGCGTATATAATCCGGGCAACGGCCAACCGGCCATTTTCGACCTTACTTCATCGCCCTTTACCAGCGGGCCCAACACCCATGCCGCCAAGGAAGTAAATATGCTACGCGTGCCCGGCTCGGTGATTATGCGACGTAATTTCGCACGGGTGGACATCAAAGGCAAAGGCAAAGACCGCCACGTGGAAGTAAGTTACTTCGATACGGACGGAAAATTGATTTATACCTACAAATTGGACTTTAATCATCCGGTGCCCCAGGTGGTGCGTAAAGACAAGGTTTTGATGCCAACGCATCATTGACAATATTCGTTCACGGACAAAAAGCCGCATCGGTTCGAGATGCGGCTTTTTTACAATTTGATTTTACAAATAATGGTAAATATATACCAAATTCAACAACAGGATGATACCATTGGTCAACGTTACGGGGAAGGCCTTTTTGAGCAACCCGTAGATGATAAAACTGATGGCGCCCAGGGAATTGAGCAGCCGAAAAGTCAATCCGTCGAAGGCGAAGGAAAGCACCAAAACCGCACTGGCCACATAGCCCACCATTTCGATTTGTTTTTCGGATAAATGCATAGGACTTATTTTCGTTTCCGGCCTACAAAGATATGGTAGAAATACAAGAATACCACGGCCAAGGCGGGTGTAAACAAATTGATCCGGTCGCCGATGCGGTCGGAACCGATAACCAGGAAAATAAAATAAACCGTTCCCAGAATGGGAAAATACCAAGCCAGAAAAAAACGCAGAAAGTTTTTCATCTTTCGTATTTTTCTTTCATCTGGGCATCGATGACCGCCACGGCCGTAATATGCACGATTTCATCTACGGCGGCTCCCAATTGCACCACATGAACGGCTTTGTTCATTCCCATCAGAATGGGGCCCACCAATTGCGCACCGTGAATTTCTTTGACCAATTTGTAGGCAATATTGGCCGCCGAAAGGTTAGGAAAAATCAAGGTATTGACCTTGCGGTTGACCAAGGAGGAAAAGGGGAATTCCTTGCGTAATTTTTCGCGGTTAAGCGCAAAATCGGCCTGCACTTCGCCGTCCACAAACAGGTGAGGCATTCGCTCTTTGACCAAACCGACGGCTTGTTTCATTTTGACCGCTTGCGGATGTTCGCTCGTGCCGAAATTGGAAAACGAAAGGAACGCCACCACCGGTTCCAGATGGAAAAGTTTTACGGTTCGGGCGGTCATGGCCGTAATGTCGGCCAGTTGTTCGGCCGAAGGGTCTTCGATAACGGCGGCATCCGAGAAAAAGAGCGGTCCTTTTTTGGTAATCAACAACACGGTGGAGGCCACCTTTTTGACGCCTTTTTGGGGGCCTATCACGCGAATGAGCGGCCGGAACGACGAAGCAAAACTGCGCGAATAACCCGTAACCAAGGCATCGGCTTCGCCCTCGTTGACCATCATGGCACCGAAATAAT
>WGAP01000200.1 GCA_015494775.1 Flavobacteriales bacterium
GGCTTTGCCGACCTTTCCATTCGCGGGGGCACTTTCAACCAGGCCGCCGTGTTTATCAACGGCTTGCCCACGGGCAACCCGCAAACGGGCCATCATTTGTTGCAATTGCCCATCGACCCTACGGCCTTGGGCACGGTGCGCGTCATCGATGGCAGCATCGGCTTTGCCGGCTACGGAAACACCTACGCCGGCGCCGTCAACCTGATGACCCGAAACGACGGCCCTTCCGATTTTACGGTAGAAGCCGGACAATACGGCCTCTTGCATACCGCCCTTAATTTCCGCGGCAAGCAGGGACAAAACGGCCGTTTGCTCATCAGCCAATATTATACCCGTTCCGACGGCTACCTTACCGGCACCGACGTGAACAACACCGACCTTTTGTCCTACGGACAATTCGGGGTTTATACCGGCCGCATAGCTTCGCATATCCAACTGCTCGTGCAGGGCGGATGGCAACATAAAAACTTCGGTGCCAACCGGCTTTATTCGCCTTATTTCCCCTGGCAATACGAACGCATTCGCAATGCCCACGCCGGTCTGCGCCTGACCTACGACCGACACTGGAAAACCGGACTGATGCTCGCGGCCAACGGGCTCAAAGACCGTTTTGAACTTTTCCGCGAAGACCGCTACACCTACCACGACGGATATTACATCCACGACGCCGACACCGCGGCCTACGTGCCCGGGGCTTATTATCGCGGACCCAACATCCACCTGAGCGGTGATTTTTCGGCCGCCCTGTTTACGCGCGGCACCATCCTGCGGGGCGGGAAACCGCTCTTTGCCCTCCGGCTCAAAGTCATGCGCCGTTTTCAGAGTATTTACGGAAACAAATTGGGCGGAACGGGACGCGACAGCATCTATTTGCCGGCCGAGCGACTTTGGCTCGACCATTCGGCCCGCCGCGTTACCGACCTGTGGACTTTGGGCCTGCGGGAAATGTTTTGGAAAGGCGGGCGCGGCGAAGCGGCCATTTCGGTGCTTCGCTACGGTAATCATTACTATCCGCTGGGCGGCATACGCCTGCAAAAACCTTTATCGGCGGCCACATTGCTTATGCTGCGGGCCGGCAGCGGCTTTCGCTTGCCTACCTTTACCGAACTATACTACAACGGCCCAACCAACCACGGCAACCCCGACCTGCAACCCGAACGCAACTGGGAAGCCGAGATGGGCATGCTGGGGCACAACGGACAATGGCAATGGAAAATTTCGGTTTTTTACCGCTACGAACAGGCCTCCATCGATTGGATACGCTACCCCACCGACACCCATTGGCATGCCGAGAACCTGTGCAGCCGTTCCATGGCCGGCTTCCGCGGGCAAGTCTCCTTGCATTCCGCTTCGCCCTGGCTTAGCCGGGTGCAACTTAGTTATCAATACCTGACCGACAACCGCCCCGCCGTGCGTTTCGATTCCAAATACGCCCTGAACTACCTGCGACATTATGCCGTGTTTAGCGTAGCGCAACAACCGTCGGACAAAATCCGGCTCTTGTGGACGGCGCGCTTCAAATCCCGCCGGGGGAATTATGCCGTGCTTTCGGACAGCGGCCTCCGATACATGCCCTACAAGCCCTTTGTGCTCCTGGATTTGAACGCCGAATACCGGCCGGCAAATGCCTTGCATTTGTTTGTTCGCGCCTCAAACCTGACCGACGTTCGCGCCTATGATTTGGCCTTTGTGCCTATGCCGGGACGTTGGATTTCGGCCGGCGTGCAAGTCTTTTTCCCGTAAAATTTTTCCCTTTGTTCCTGCTAAAATTACTCATTCAGCTCATTTAACCGACAAATACGGCTCAAAAATTAGGGAAATTGAGCCGTATTTTGTAAATTTGTGAGCCGAATAACCTATATGAAACTCGAAAAAGCCATACTGACCTTTTTGGCAGCGCATCCCGAAAGCTCGTCCGAAACCATTCGGCAAGGCATTCCGGAACGGAAAAGTATTGCCACTGTCAAACGGGTTTTGGCCAAACTCATAGATAAACATTGGGTCGTTTCCACCGGGAAAGGCAAGGCCACAAGATACCGGCTTTCGCCTTATTACAATTTACTGCGCGAAGTGGATACCGAAAAATATTTTCGGAAGGAAATCGACGAAAGAGAAATTTTCGAAAATTTTAATTTCGAGTTGCTAACCGACATCCTGCCTTCGGCTTCCTTGTTCACCGACGAAGAATCGGAACAATTAAACGCCTTACAAAAAATCTTTGAAAAGCGTATTGCCGAACTAAGCGAATTCGAAATAAAAAAGGAACTGGAACGCTTGGCCATTGATTTGAGTTGGAAATCGGCACAAATCGAAGGTAATACTTATTCGTTGCTTGAAACCGAAAAACTTTTGAAAGAAAAAGAAACAGCAGCTGGCAAATCGAAAGAAGAAGCCATTATGCTGCTCAACCACAAAGAAGCCATTGATTTTATATTGGCCCACCCCGATTATTTGTTTCCGCTCACGGTGTCCAAAATCGAAGACATCCACCACTTGCTCACCAAAGACCTTTCCGTAACGCGCAATATCAGGAAAAGACGCGTAGGCATATCGGGCACCAATTACAGGCCCTTGGATAATGAATTTCAAATAAGAGACGCCCTCGAATTAACATGTGATTTGATCAATGCACGTGATGATGTTTTCGAACAAGCGCTGTTGGCATTGGTGCTTCTTTCCTACATTCAACCTTTTGTTGACGGGAACAAGCGAACGGCGCGCATTGTGAGTAATGCCATACTTATCCATAACGCCTATTGTCCTATCTCGTTTCGCACGGTGGATAGTATGGATTACAAGAAAGCCATGCTTTTGTTTTATGAACAGAATAATATCACGGCCTTAAAACGCATATTTATCGAACAATTTGCATTTGCCGTAAACACCTATTTCTAAGGGTGGCTCTGCCACCACGTCATTAGTCCGTCAATGGATATATTATTATGCTTTCCGCGTGCCGGACCGAGCGGTAATGGCCCGAAGGGCAGGCCGGAGCGCAGCGAGTTTTTGTGCTGGCGGCGGGGGCTCGCAGCGCAAGAGACCACGCCGGCGGCCTACAAAAACCGGCCTTGTCCGAGGGACATTGTAGCGGAGGGCCGGTTTCCCGAGCGCCCGAAGGGCGCGAGGGACACGCCCAAAAAGTAATATAAATCACACGAAAAACCTTGACAATCCGTTTAAAATTTCCGGTTATACGAAAAATGACAAAATCCCATTGTTTCTTCGCATATTTTATCTTATATTTGTCCTGATTCAAGGATGAAACGACTGATTGCCATAGCGTATTTGCTCTTTTTCGTGCCGGTGGTGCTAAGTCCGGCCGTGCCTTTTATTTGGGCGGAGCTTCATCATGTAAACGTTTTTTCCGTATCGACGCAGAACGATTGTTCGCACGATAATCCGCAGGCCAAAATGGCCAACAACGGCGATATGTATTTGCAAGCCCTGCTCAAACGTTTTTGCAATCCCAAAAAGAAACAAACGCCGCAAAACCTTAACGTGCATCAAATACCGGCCTTCGTCCAACGGCTTACGGGCGATTATCATACGCGGCCATTACTTCCTTTGACCCTGCGCAAAAAAATTTCGGATTTTATTCCTTTGCATTATCGTTTTCAACCGGATTTTTCGATTTTTCATCCGCCGTCAAGGATTTGAAACGGTTTTGAAGCAATTTTGAGTATTTAGCATTGTTTTCTCATTTGGGGCTAATCATCGATTAGTTTTAAACAAAATATATTGCTTCGGGAACCGGTGGCGAAAATCCGTTGGAAAAACGTTGCCGGTTCCTTTCCAAAAAACCGGAATCTTTCCTTTGTTTTATTCAAAAAATCCATTGACTATGCGAATAAAAATCATTATATCAATTCTTATGCTGACGAGCATATCCTTGCTCCACGCTCAAAACCTTGAAGTTTCGGGCACGGTGCGCGATGCCGAAAGTCATTTGCCCGTAGCCGGTGCCACGCTTACCGATTTGAATAGGCCCGGCACCAAAGCGGTTACGGACATCGAAGGACAGTTTCGCATCAAAATCAAGCGCGGCGACAGTATCCGTGTTATGCATCCCGATTACACGGCCAAAACCGTTCGTATCACTTCGGCGCATCCGGTGGTGGAATTGCAACACAAGGCCGTGATGCTCCATCAGGTGATTGTTACGGCCGACCCTTTGCGCGATGCGGTGCATTCGGTCAGTATCAACGACCGCGCCAAGCAAATCAGTCAGCCGCGCAACGTGGCCGATTTGTTTGCCGACGTGCCCGGTTTTTCCATCCAAAAACGTAGCAACACCTCTATGGAACCGTCTCTCTACGCCTTCAAATACGAAGAAATGAACGTGCGCTACGACGGCAGTTCCAAAATGGTGAACGCCTGTCCCAACCGGATGGACCCGGCCACGGCCCACATTATTCCCGAAGACGTTACCAAAATCGAAGTGATCAAAGGGCCGTTCAGCGTGCGTTTCGGGCAGAGTTTCGGCGCTACGGTCAATATGGTTACCCGCAAACCGCATGACTACGGTCCCGGCTTTCACGGTGCCGTGGAAGGCGGCTACGAAACCAACGGTCAAAACCGCGTTGTGCGCAGCGAACTGGTGAATGTGGGCAAAAAATGGGCCTACGGCATCGAAGGCGAATACCGCAAATTCGGCGATTATATCGACGGCTCCGGCGTCCTGACGCCTGCCGGATTCACCACTGCAAGCTATTCGTTCAAAGCCGGTTACAAACCCCGCAAGAGCCGGCATTTCTATGCCCATTGGCATCAAAAATTCGGACGTAACATCGATCATGCCGGATTGCCCATGGACTCGCCCATCGACGACAGTTACCTGATCAGTTTGGGCTATGATGCCAAGGCCATTGCGCCCAACACGGACCTGAGCGTCAAAACCTATGCATCCTATGTCAACCACCTGATGACCAACGGCTACAAACTGCGCGAACCGCGTCCCAACTATCCGGGCATTGACGCGCGCACGCCCGTATATTCGCGCACCTTCGGCGGAAAAGTGGAACTGACCCGAAAGCCCGCAAAAAACATCTTGTGGTACTTCGGCACCGATGTGGACATCATCCAACGTGATGGTTCCAAGACCGTGGTTGTAAATGTAAACCCCAACACCGGTCAAGCCATGAACCCGCCGGTGGTGAAGCACTTTTCGGTATGGCAAGGCGCCCAAATCAATGATTTCGGGCTTTATGCCGAACGGCATCAACAATTGCGCAAAGGGCTTTACCTTTCCGCGGGGTTGCGTGCCGATGCGGTTTACTCCTTTGCGCGCCATCCCGACCCGGGATTGAAGCAAATTTACGGCGACATCAAACCCGTAACCCACTTTGCTGTTAGCGGAAATATCGCCCTGAAATACCGCAAGGCCGGTTGGCAATGGGAAGCGGCGCTGGGCCGGGGAACGCGGACGCCTTCGATGCTCGAACGTTACATTTACCGCTTTACCATCGGTGAAGATGCGCGTCAATACATCGGCAATCCGTACCTCAAACCCGAAACCAACAACCAACTGCAACTGGGTGTCCGCAAACATTGGAACAACCTGCAAGCAGGTTTGGATATTTTCGGTTCCTACTTCCAGAATTATATCACGGCCGTAATCAATTCCTCGTTGGGTAGCGGTGGCGGTGGATGCATGGCAGGTCCGCCCATGGCTCCCCGTCAGTTCCAAAATGTGGATGCCTATCAATACGGCTTTACGGGTTTGTTTGCGGCCTATATTACGCCCGAACTGCGTCTCCATGCCGATTTTTCCCTGACCAAGGCCTACAATTTGACCTTGGATGAACCCCTGGCACAGGTAGCGCCCGGTTCGGGACATATAGGGCTTAAATACCAACGTGCCAAATACTGGTTCGACCTGCGTTCGGAACTGGTAGCCGCCCAAAATGATTTTTCGCCCAGCTTCGGCGAAACGGCTACCCCGGGTCATGTAACCTACGACTTCCGGGCCGGTTGGCAGCCCGGCAAACACCTTTCGGTGGGTGCCGCCGTGCTCAACCTGACCAATGCGGCCTACTACAACCACCTGAATTTCGCCTTCCGCAACAGTGGCCCCTTAACAGGACGCCGCATTTATGAACCCGGAAGGAATTTCAGTTTTTACCTCAAATTCCGTTTCTAAAAAAATCAAATCTTTTTGTCTAACCCTAAAAACACAAGAAAAATGAAAAACATCAAAAATATCGGTTTATTCATCCTCGGCATTACTCTTTTGTTGAACCTGACCGGTTGCCACAAAAAACAAAAAGTGGAAAACACGCATGACGACGCCTATGGCGATGTGATTTTGAAAAAAATGAATATGATGGGCAATATCAAATATGCCCTGGTAATGTTTGCCGGCGGCGAAGGCATTGTAGAAGACGGTTCCAAAGTGATTGCCCCCGACGGAACCACCTATGACCTTCATAGCTTTTTTATGCAAGGTGCCTTGAAGGCCGCCACCCAACCGTCGCCCAACAAACCGCAAGCCGGTGATTATACTTTCCAATTGCATTTTAGCGACGGCTACACCAAGGAAGTTACCGACCATTTGGAAGACACTGAAATCGACGTACCGCAACTGACGGCCACCTTCGACGCCACTACCCAAACCATTCAAATGCAATGGACTCCGGTGGCCAATGCCGACCTCTACTGCGTCAAACTCACGGCATTGGACATGAGCCAAAAGCCCTTCTACAAAAAACCGCAATTGCCCGTAAGCGCCACGTCCTACACCATCCATATCGACGGCGGTCAGGGATGGTTGCGCCCCACATCCGAACTCCAAGACGGACAGCAATACTATGTGGTTTTGGCCGCCAAAAAGGTAGAACAAGGCGCCGAAGTGTCGGGTAAAAGCAAGGACTTCCAAACCAGTTCGTGTACCAAGGTTAAAATTACTTACCACACCCATTAACCACTCCCACTCATAAAAATCCCCTGCCGATGGCAGGGGATTTTTCTATTGGCGGAATAATCTTTATTGTTTGGCTCCTATCGGTATGATTTTAAATTCATTGTCATAACCCGGACCGCTTGGGCCCACTGTACCGCCTGTTGTACAACAAGGCAAAAAGCAAAGGTTGTCGAACCACCAATATTCCTGCGTTGTTTGTGAAGTAACGTCCAAGGTAAACGCTATTCCCGAAACATTTTGGATCAATTGATTGAACTGTGCCCTGAGGGCGGGTGTAACCGTATTGGTATATTGATGGGTAACAGGATCACGTATGTACCATTTCCCCATACTGTTAGCAGGTAACGTATTACCCTGCGCAAGGCGAATGGGAACCTTTATTGTACTAAATGGTGACAATGATTGGAACGGGCCGATGGATTGTACAGCCGAAGCAGGGTTAAGTTTAAACCAAGCTTTTATGGTTGTGTTTACGGGATTGGCACCCTGATAAATTATCACACCATTTCTTGTTGTCAAAGTCGTATCTCTCATATTTCGGTAAATCATATCATACTGAAAGACACATCCTCTATCCAACAAATTACCATGATAATCACTATCATTATAAATATAAGACGCCCCTGTTTGATCTTTTGCAACAATTGCATGATTGTTCGATGTATAAACCGGACGTAAAATCATTAAATAGCTGATACCATAAGGTTTCCAATTTGCCGTAGGCGATGCTGTATTTTCAAAATCCTGAATCATCCGGCAGGAGCCGTCGCAGGGTTCCACATGCAAATTGATTTCACAGGGTTCGCAACGTGTACCGCCGCATTGCGGGTAAATTTCCACCGAATAATCGGCCGGTTGATTGAAACCGATATGCAACGTATCGGTATGATACCACCGGTCGGTTGAAGGCGAACTAATGTGCCATAAAAACTCCGGCTGACATTCGCGGCTTTGCGGTTGGCAATGATATTCGGGCGGTACCAGGATATAATCTATACCTTGGGTCAAAGACACCGACGCACGGCAGGGCGCTTGCGCTACAATGGTCGAAGGGCTGTGTTCGGTGTAAACCCGGAACCGTTTCCGTCCCCAATCGCCGCACTGGCACGAAGTTTCGCAACACTTAATGACAAAGCTTTGCGACACGGCATGGCATTCACGCCCTTGTTTGCAATCGGCCACTACAATCCGCCATTTCCGGTCGCAGGGAACGGTGGAAGGTATCACCCAATCCAAATGGCCCGTAGTATTTTGGCCCGTAGCAATTTGAATCGGTTGTCCCTGCCCCGTAGGGTACAGAAATACCTTGACACAATCACTGGGAGACGTGCCCGACCAACCGATATGCAGTGTATCGCCTACACAAACTTCTTTTTCGTTTTTCACGTCCACTGACAAATCACAAGGTTCTTCTGCCGGTTCGGGACAAACCACCTGCTCGCATACATTGCAATTGGCATCTTTGAGCCGCACTTTGAGACAGAAATAAAATTGCACCTTGCAACATTCCAGGTTCAGCACATCGGGACCGTCCACCTGCAAGGAAATACTTTGATTGAGTACCGTCGGCGTTCCCGGATTCCAAGAGAGCGAATGCGTTCCGTTGGTCAAACTGTCCAATACCAAGCCGCCCAATAATGCGGTAGAAGTATGCAAATCACCGAATTGGCCCCTATCGGCGGGCTGACAATCGGCTTGATTATATTCCACATGATAATCGATAAGCGACACATCCACTTCCTGAATGGGGACACTGCCTCCGTTGACCGACAGGGAATATTGCCCATTTCCGTTGTCAAACAAATGCACTTCGGCATCGGGAATATCGCAGCATTGGGTACTTTGGACGCAGGCGGCGGGTTCGTCCTCACTGCCATTGTTGGCTTGCAACACCGTGCCCGAAGTGGTCATTGTTCCCCGGGCATAAACCGCTTTGTTGCAGCACGAACCTCCGCCTTGTTTGGTTACCGGAATAATGACCGTAAAACTTTGCGCGGGCGGCAATTGAACCGAAGGGTCGATTTGGATTTGCAAATTACCCGAAGTGGTAAAATTCACGTTATTTCCTGTATTATCCACTACCTGAATGTTTCCGTTGAGCGAAACACACGAAGGAATGGTATCGGATACCGAGAGGGTATTCAAAGGCACCGACCCGCTATTGGTGATTTGAAGTTGATAATGGAAATTTTGTCCATTTTCCACAAATTGTTGGTCAGCGGATTTGTTTACTTCCAAAATGCCCGTTTGGTCCACTGTGTAACCCACACCGGATTGGTGTCCGTGGGAGGTTTGGACCAAATTATACTTGCTGCCGTACATTTGCGGGCCCACAATGGCATCCAAATGCATCACCAACAAATTGGATTTGAAATTATCACACAAACTTGGCATATTTTGAACTTGAATGCTCGGCGCCTGCGGGTTGGAAAAATCGGGTTGAACGGTGAAGTTTACGGGCTGCTGTGTACCCAAGGGGGGATTGCACGAATTGTAATACAACCAATTATCCGTATAGTATTCCGTTTGGAATGATCCGGGAATGACTTGCAAATTTTGATTCGGCAAGCCCATATTATCGGTGATGGTGGTGTTCAAATTACCCGAACCCGAATTGTAGAGGTAGTAAACAAAGTGAATGGTATCACCGATTTGGTATATTTTGCCAGGCGGAGCATCTTCGATACATTTTTTGATATGCTCCACGGCAAAAGGCATACTAACCAACAGATGATGATGCACCGTGTCGGCCAACATTGTGGTGTCGATAGTGGGACAATTTACTCCCGGACAAGCATTATTATTCCCGCCTTGCGGATTATTGACACCACCGGTGGCCTGATAATTGGCCACTGCCATATTGTTCACCACCGTACCGGCAGACACATTACTGTTGATTTGTACATTGAGGTGTATATATACGCTATTCCCCGGCGCCAAGGTAAAGCCGGTCGGCGCTGTAAAGGTATATTGCGAACCCGATTGCGTAACCGTCCACCCCGCCGGCGGATTAACACTTGTAACCGTAACTTGTGGTGGAATAATATCCTTAATCTCACTAATATGCCAGGGAACATTACCCGGGTTATTGAAAGTAATTTTATAATATCCCGAACATCCGGCCGGAATCTCCCACATATGCGATGAAGTATTGTACTGCATGGCCGTCGAGTAAAATGCTTTGCTAAAATTGGTCTGTGCATTGGGACTTACAAGCACATCCGACGTATCGCTTACCTGTCCTATCATGGTTTCACAACCGTCGCCCAGCGTAAAATTATAATCCATCACATTTACTATTGTGGAACCTTGATTGGCGCAATTTTGTAGAAAAGTAACATAATAATGATTCCAAAGCGTAGAAAATACATTATGACTGGCCCCGCTGAGCACCGGATAAGGAACATTTTCGGTCAGTGTGCCTTGGATTTGATAATTTCCATAATCACTTGGATTTGGATTCTGATTGATAACCCAAGTTCTCCACTTCGATATTCCACATGTAAGGTTACCTACCATAAACTCTTTGTAAACCGTCCAATAATTAGCCGCCCGGGCCGTAGTGGACACCGTGGCCGTACAACTTTGTTCCGTACCGTTGCAATGCACCGTAAAATGCACCAGAAATTGCGCCTTTTCGCCATTACACGTAACATGATTGGAAAAACGGAAATAAATGTTGAAATTCATTCCGTCATTGCCACTGAACGGCACAGCACTACTCAGCGTGTTACCCGAAGTATTGAATCCGATAGAGGAAGCAACAAAATGGATTTTATTGTTCGGACTTTGGTAGGAAACGTCCACGTCCACCGTACAGCTCGGATCCAAAGTACCGGGCAACGTGATGTTCAACGGAATATTCTCACCTGTCAAGGCCTCGTGCGGAGCACTTATGCTAAACGTCTGACCGTTGATATTACACGAAGCGCTTACCGGCGAATGATCCACTTGAAGCGGTTGCGGCGATTGTGCCCGGACCGCATTGACCGCAAACCAAATCGAAAAAATGATATATAAAACCTTTTTCATTGTCTTAGTTATTGAAAGTTATACATTGAACCGTATCGCAACTTTTGCATGTGCCGTCTTCGTAGTAAACCGTTATGCGCAGGCAAACCCGGTATTGCATGGCACAGCAATTTCCGTCCAAGCCACTCAGCGGGCCGGGAACACCCATTTGCAAATGCACGGGAATGCCGCCTTGCATGGGCGACGACGAAGTGTATTTGACATCGTGCGAGGCCGATGTGTTCGACGAGGCCGAACCCGACACATTTTCATTGAAAAACTGCAATTGTGTATCGTTGTTTACCGAACTGCCGGCTTGGAGGAATATACCCGAATTTTCCACGCTCGTTATTCCTTGCGAACAAGCGGGAGGATTGGATGAATACTGCATCGAAACCCATTGGAATTCCACAGCATAAATCGGCACATTGACTTGCAAGGAACCGTCCAGGAAAAACTGTCCGTTGTTCTGCACCACTTGCAATCCCGAGGCATCAATTTGGATGCGGTCGCATTCATGACACAAACAATCGGGCAAGGAATCCAACACCGCACTTACACCCGGACGGCATATCACCGGCGAGGGGTCCAAATCATCGCCTTGCAAGCCGATGGTAATGGCATTCACATTCTGCCCGGCCACGACATCCAAACAATACTGTACCGTTGAACCGCTTCCCGGTTGGGAGATTAAATTTGCGGGTTGAACAAACGAATAATTCAATGGCGCATTGCTTTGGTCGGTGATAAAAATACCGCTACCGGATTGGGTATAATTCAAATCACCCGACTGTGAGCTATAAACCGATTGGAAACAAATCCTGAATTTTCGTTGATTGCCTTCGTAACCCAAACATTCGATTTGCAAACTGTCCATTTGAAAACTCACGTCGCAACTACTTTTATCGAATGTCCAAACCGGGGATTTATCGCCCGTATGAGCTTCGGTAACCCACCAACGGTATTGACCGTCGGGCAAGGTTTGGCCGAAAAGTTTTTCCACCGCAATGCGGATTTCCTTGGTTCGGCTCACATAGACCCGGCCCTCGCTTCCTATTTTTTGGACTTGAATAATGTATTGGGCATCCGGATAATCCCCGCCTACCGTTTTCCAACGAAACTGCTTGGGCCGTTCGCCCCGGCCGAAATGCTTTTGATTGGCCGGTGATACAAGAACAATGCGCCGTTGTGCTTCCGGTTTGGCCTCATGTCCGGCACGTTCCGGTTTTTTTCTACGCGGATGATGCGCGCGGACTTGCTTACCCGGTTTTCCCAATGCAAGGGCCAATCCCACACTCAACTGAAAAGCCGAAGGGCGTACCGACCGGTTTTGTTGCAGCTCGTAAATATCACGCGTAAAATGATGTACGTCTATTCCGTCGATTTTTCCGTCGGCATTGGCATCAAAAGGTGGATACATGGTTTCGTGCATACGCAATCCTTTGCCCAATCCGCGCCAATAGGCCGTACGGACAAACAATCCGAAACGACGGCTCAAAGCATAACGAACTTCAAAAACCGCCGAACCGTACTTGATGCTTCCGGGATTTTCGGGATCGGGTTGCGCATGATACAAAAGCACGGGATGGGCCATATCGGAGCCCGTGTAAAAAACCTTGGTTTCCTGCAAGTCTATTCCTGCCAGACCCGCACGTACACGACCGGCCAATTGCCATTTTCCCGCCCGCCAGAAATAATCGGGACCCAAACCCAGGTAACGCACGGCCAATCTGCCGCCTTCAAACGAATGCGGAAAATCGAAATCGTAGGCAAAATTTCCCGCGCCGTGGCCGAATTTCCCGGCACTGATACCCAGGCCCCATTGCCCGAAACGGTATCCGGCATCCAGATTGAGCAAAACGCCCCGAAAGCGTTGATAGCTGAATCCGCTTCGCGGGACGATAATAGCATCGTTCACCGTATCGCCCGCTTGCGAAACCTGACGATATGCCCCCGACGGCATGCTCCAACCCACCGACGGTTGCAAATAAAATCCCTGCTGGGCCCGGACCGGTATCGCCGCCGCCAGCAGGCATAAAAACAGTAGCAAACTTCGTTTCATAGAATTTGATTTTTAAGCATTTGCAATGCATTTTCGCAACAAATGTTACACAAACTTTTTACCAAAAACCGGCAAATTCAATCAATGGACTTTTTGATTTGACCAATGGTCAATATGGTTCAATTAAGGTTTTTTGGCCCGAATAACGGACTTTTTGTGTCTTTTATGGCGTTCCGGCAACCGCCCGTTGGGCGTTTGCCTCCACGGTTCCACAAGCCGTCGGGGCGCCGGCGGCGGAATGAAAATTCCGCTGCCGGCGGCGCAAAAATTCCAGCGGCTAATGTTTTGATGCCGGATTTACCGATTATTCAACGTTTTGACTAGGAACCTTCCGTGTTTTTTGCGCCGCCGGCCCCGCGCTTACGCGCGGCGCCGGCGCCCCTTGTCTTGTTCCACACCTCGGGGAGCCGGCACGCGTCGCCGATATATAAAGAAAACGCAAACAACTGAAAATCAACTAAAAACTCAAAACTTAAAACGCATAATTAACCACGCGTTTGTCTCCCCTCGGGCTTCGGGAGCCGGCCGCCCTTCGCTTTCGCTCGGGCGGCGTCTCCCTACGCGGGCCTCGGAACCCTTCGGTTTCCTCGGCGTCCGGCGAACCCGCAGGGCGGTTTCGCCTTTAATGTTTACGGTAGGAAGATGTGATTAATGATAAGTTGTGCCCCAATATTTAATTTTCATATTTAACATTCATTATTTTTGAAAGATAAATTAATACAATCGAGAAAGGAATAGCAGTCCAACCAAAAACTATCAAACTTATGTAAGTCATTAGTGCTGCAAAAAAAAGACCCTTTATCGGGTCCACAGGACCACTATAAAAATTCACATTAAAAAACTCCCATCTTATATAATTAACAACTAACACTTCGTACCAACTTAACCAATGACTAAAAATTCCAACTAATATTGCAATAAAAATAAGTCTAATATTATTAAATTTTTTTGGCTTTTCTATAAAATATCTGGCAAAAAGAAAAGCTGTTATCATTGAACCACTTCCTGTATAAATCCAGAGTATATTCCATCCTTTACC
>WGAP01000201.1 GCA_015494775.1 Flavobacteriales bacterium
CATCGATGACGCGCACCGTGCCCAAGGCCGTAGGGTCGATGGGCAATTGCAACAAATGATGGCCCGTTTGCGGGTTGCCCGTGGGCAAGCCGTTGATAAACACGGCGGCCTGGTTGAAAGTGCCCCCGCGAATGGAAAGGTCGGCAAAGCCCACCCCGGCCCCGCCGCCGCGCAGGTCGAGCGTGGGCGAGGTTTGCAACAAGCCGGAAATAACGGGGCTTCCGCTGCCGGCCAAGCTGTCGGGATGCCATTGTTCGTAGTAGGAATGATTTTCGTTGCTCAGCCCGATGCGTGCAGTAAACAAAGTATCGGTCTGTTGGGCGCCGAGCATCCGGGCGGATAAGAATAAAATCAATCCGAGGCGAAGTTTCATGGCTGCGATTTTTGGCGGTAAAGTTAAGGGAAATGGAATTAAGCTTAGATGTTTATTTTCGGGCGCCCGGCCGCTCACGTTCACGCAGCGTTGCATCAAGCATGAAATGTTGGAAAAGTTGAAGTTATTTTTGTCGAGAACAAAGCCGGCTATCCATAGGCATAGCCGTACCTATGGCAAGGATTGTCAATGCCGTTACCGGCAAAAATGACAAAACTTGGTGTGATCATTTGATGCTTGATGCAACGCTAAGCCGCCGGCTTTCGCCTTCGGCTCATCCGGCGGCGCGTTCACGTGGCGGCCGCCGGGCTGTCCGCTCAAATGCGCAGCCGGCCCGCTCTTGGCCTGCGGCGTGGCGGACGTGGCTCCCCACTGGTCGCCCCGCCGCCACGGCAGGCCTACGGCGCGCCGCCCGCGCATAACCGCTCCCATCCCTTGCGCACTTATGACCTTAGGCCCTGCCACCTTGTCAGTTCTTAAAAATGGCAGTAAATTTGCAGGATAATTTGCAAAAGCGGAAGATTATGAAAAAGGACAAACAAAAAGCAATGGACCGACAAAAGGAAAAAGCGGAAAAACAAAATCAAGATAAAAAGCAGGTAAACGAAAAAACCGAAGAACAAAAGCCGACGACCGAAGAACGCATTGCGGCCCTGGAAAAAGAATTGGCCGACGAAAAGGATAAATACGTGCGTTTGTATGCCGAATTTATCAATTTCCAAAACCGCACCAAGCGCGAAAAGCGCGAGCTTATCGAAACGGCGTCGGAAGAAGTAATCAAGGCTCTTTTGCCTGTGGTGGACGATTTTGAACGCGCATTGACCGAAATGAAAAAAGCCGGCGAAAACGAATGGGCCAAAGGCGTGCAATTGATTTATGACAAGCTGATGAAAACCCTGCGCGACGAAGGATTGCAGGAAATTCCCGTTCAAAAAGGCGATGATTTCAATCCCGATTTGCACGAGGCCGTGGCCCAAATCCCCGGCGACGAAAAACAAAAGGGCAAAATCCACGACGTGATCGAAAAAGGATACAAACTGGGCGACAAAATCATCCGTTATCCGAAAGTGGTAACGGTGCAATAAAGGTCGAGCGTGTTTTCGTTCCCGATTTTGCCGTAAAGCATAAACCCTATGGGCAAAGATTATTATGCCGTTTTGGGCGTTTCGCGAAACGCCACGCAGGAGGAAATCAAAAAGGCCTACCGGCGAATGGCCATCAAATACCATCCCGACCGCAATCCGGGGGATAAGGAGGCCGAGGAAAAATTCAAGGAAGCCGCCGAGGCCTACGAAATATTGGGCGATCCGGAAAAACGCGCCCGCTACGACCAATTCGGTGATGCGGCTTTTGCCGGTGGCGGCGCGCATCACTACACCGATGTGGAAGACATTTTCCGTCATTTCGGCGATATTTTCCGTGATTTTTTTGGCGGCGAATTCGGCGGCGGTTACGGCTACGGCGGCCAATCGGGTCATTCCGTTGCCAAAGGCCGCGACCTGCGTGTGCGGTTGAGTATCGGATTGGACGAAATGGTGCATGGGGGCGAGCGAAAAATCAAGGTGCGCCGCAAGGTGCGGGCCCACGACAGCCATTACGAAATCTGTCCGGTGTGCCATGGCCGCGGAAAAGTGAGCCGTATTACGCACACCATTTTCGGGCCGGCGCAAGCCACTACCGTCTGCCGCCGTTGCGGCGGAACGGGCCATGTGTTGCACACGCGTGGCCAAGGTTCGGACGAGGACGGATTGGTGTGGACCGAAGAGGTGGTGAGCATCAAAATTCCCAAAGGCGTGCGCGAAGGCGTTCAGCTCAAAGTGGCGCAGAAAGGACACGATGCGCCTTCGGCGAACGGGGTGGCCGGCGATTTGTATGTGGTGTTTGAGGAAAAAATTCCCGACGCTTTTCGCATCGACGAGCATGATTTGCACACCGTCCTGGATTTAAATTTGCCCGAGGCCGTTTTGGGCGTGTCGAAAACATTGGACACGCCGCACGGCAAAATCAAGCTCAACCTGGAAGGGCCGGTATCGCCCGGCAAAATACTGCGTATTCGCGGCAAAGGCATTCCCGCCCTAAACACCGAGCATTACGGCGATTTGTTTGTGCACGTGCGCGTGCACATGCCGCAAAAATTGAGCGAGGAGGATAAAAAATATTTCCGAAACAAATTGCATGACGAGCATTTCCAAGTCAAGAAGAGCAAGCGCAAAAGTTTTTTTGAGAAAATACACGATATTTTTTCCTAATATTGTCCGAAATAAGCATTTCCTATGGCCAAAATACTGATTATCGAAGACGAAGAAGCCATCCGGCGCGTGTTAAACAAAATCCTTTCCCGCGAAGGTTACGAGGTGGACGAAGCGGTGGACGGCGTGGAAGGCATAGCCAAAATCAAGTCGGGGGATTACGACGTGGTGCTTTGCGACATCAAGATGCCGCGCAAAGACGGTGTGGAGGTGTTGCAGGAAGCCAAAAAAATCAATCCCGAACTGCCGTTTGTGATGATTTCGGGCCACGGCGACCTGGAAACGGCCGTGCAAAGCATGCGTTTGGGCGCCTATGATTACATCCAAAAACCACCGGATTTGAATCGCCTGCTCACCACCTTGCGCAATGCGCAAACCATGGGTCATTTGGTCAAGGAGAATGTCAAGCTCAAAAAGCGGGTGAGCAAAAAATACACCATTATCGGTGCGTCGGAAGCCATCGAAAAGGTCAAGGAAATGATCGAAAAGGTGGCGCCCACCGAAGCGCGGGTGCTCATCACCGGGCCCAACGGAACGGGCAAGGAATTGGTGGCCCATCAGTTGCACGAGAAAAGCAACCGCTCGCGCGGCCCCATGGTGGAAGTGAATTGTGCGGCCATTCCGTCCGAATTGATTGAGAGTGAGCTTTTCGGTCATATGAAAGGTTCGTTTACGGGCGCACACAAGGACAAAAAAGGAAAATTCGAACAGGCCAACGGCGGCACACTGTTCCTGGACGAAGTGGGTGATTTGAGTTTGGCCGCTCAGGCCAAAGTGTTGCGGGCCTTGCAGGAAAACAAAATTTCGCGCGTGGGCAGCGACAAAGACATACGCGTGGATGTGCGCGTGATTGCCGCCACCAACAAGGATTTGCGCAAGGAAATCGAGGCGGGCCGTTTTCGCGAGGATTTGTTTCACCGGCTGGCGGTGATTGAAATCAAGGTGCCGGCCTTGGACGAACGCAAGGAGGATATTCCGCTATTGGTGGAATATTTCGTCAAGCAAATTACCGCCGACCAAAATATGAAACCCAAAAAATTTGCTCCCCAAGCCATCAAAAAGTTGCAGGATTATACCTGGTCGGGGAATGTGCGTGAGTTGCGGAATATTGTGGAACGGCTATTGATTTTGGGCGGCGATACCATCAGCGCCGAGGATGTGGCCCGTTATTCGGGGAAAGAGTAGGCGGGACTTTTAATCAACATCATTTTTATCCGAGGAAACCGGAGGGTTCCGAGGCCCGCGGCAGACCGCAGGGCTGACGCGGTAGCGCAGGCAGACGCCGGCCGAGCGACAGCGAAGGCCGGCCGGCTGCCGAGCAACGTCCGGTGAGACCGGCCGCAGGACGGGCTCACCGGCGACGCGTAGGAGACCCGCAAGGGGCTCCGAAGCAAGCGGAGCAAGACCGAAGGGCTTGCGGAGCCGCAAAATAATGTTTATCAAAACCTTTTCGGAGGTCTTGGCGGGCTTGGATTTTTATTTTATCCAAATTGTCATTATCATTGTCGTGGCAAAAGGTATAGTGGTATGGTTTTTGCCTGATTGTCGTATAAATTTAAGAATAAGGGCGATATGAAAAAATTTTTTAGTAAAAGCATATTTCCGGTGATGCTGTTGATGCTGGGTTTGGGTTTTCAAACCGCCCGGGCGCAATCGCATAAACCTTCGAAAAAATTTACGGTGGTCATCGACCCGGGGCACGGCGGTAAGGATACGGGAACATTGGGCACGGGCAAGAGCAAAATCCACGAAAAAGACGTGGTGCTTGCCATCGGCAAAAAAGTGGATAGCATTTTGAAGCACAAAGACCCGGATATGCGCGTGATTATGACACGCAGCACCGATAAATTCATCGAATTGCGCAAGCGGGCCGAAATTGCCAACAAGGCCAAGGCCGACGTGTTTGTGTCGATTCACTGCAATGCCAATCCGAACAAAAACGTGCGCGGTTCGGAAACCTATGTGCTCGGTATTCACCGCAATAAGGATAACCTGGAAGTGGCCAAGAAGGAAAATGCCGTGATTAAGTTGGAGGACGATTACAAACTTCATTACAAAGGATTCGACCCGGATGCACCGGAAACTTTTATCGGCCTGGAATTGATGCAAGAGGAATATTTGGAACAAAGCATATTGCTGGCGGCCCTGGTGCAAAAGGAATACCAAAAAAGCGTGCACACCAAAAACCGCAGCGTGCAGCAGGCCGGATTTGCCGTTTTGCGGCTAACCTATATGCCCAGCATCCTGACCGAAGTGGGCTTTTTGTCCAATCCCGACGAAGAAAAATTCCTGCATAGCCGGGCGGGCCAACTTAAAATTGCCAATTCCATTGCCAATGCGGTGATCAAGTATAAAAAACTTATCCTTCAAAACACCGAAACGCCCGATGATTTGGCGTTGTCGGGGCCGTCGGAACCCGTGGGTGGCGGTTCGTCGCATTCGGACGGAGTGGGAAGCGGCCGGGACGAAACGCATAATGCAACGGAAAATACGCATCAATCGTCGTCGGCGGGACAAAATACGCATCAGGGCCAAACATCGGATGCCCATGAACCAAATACTGCCGGCGAGGTTTCGAACGTCAAATGCGCCGATTGCTTTTTTAGCGTTCAATTGGCCATGTCCAGGCATAAAATTTCCAATGTTTCCCGATATTTTAAGGGATTGACGCCTGTTTTTTATAAAAAAATGGGGAATGTTTATAAATATTTCTACGGAAAAACGCTTAACTTTGACAAAGTGAAAAAACTGCAACGGCAAGCGCGGGCAAAAGGTTTCCGTGATGCGTTTATCGTAGGATTTCGCGACGGAAAACGCGTGCCGGCCGGAAGCATTTTAAAAAAATAGTTTGAGATGAAATTACTTCGAAAAGCAAGATTTTACGGACTGATTCTGGGGATATTGTTCGGTTCGGGCGGACTGATGGCCCAGCAGTGGAAACCGGTGGCGCAGGGAAAAATTCCCGCCGCACAGGTGCGCTTTCACGAGCCCATGCCCGAAAAATATGTTTTGATGCAAGCGGATTTGCAGGCGGCATTGCAACGCGCCCATGCGGCGCCCTTTGAAAATGAAGCGGGAACACCGGTGGAAATTAACATTCCCGTGGATGCGCAGGGTGGGGTAGAGCGTTTTGCCGTGCGGCGCGTTCGTTATATGGAAGAAGGTTTGGCAAGGCGTTATCCCCAACTTTTTACTTTGCTGGGTCGAAGCAAATCGGGTAAAATCTTGCACGTAAGCGTTTCGCCCTACGAAGTGAATATGATTGTTACCCGTCCGGGAAAACCGACTTTTTTGCTTAAACCTTATGCGGAAAATACTTGGATAGGTTATTCCATCGACCGGCAGCATTTTGCCGATGAAGGTTTCCGCTGTGATGTTGACGATACGGAAACCGCACCGGCTTCGCCGGATGAAAATATACTTCAACTACGGCCGGCATTTAACGACGGCACCTTGCGCAAATACCGTTATGCGCCGTGTATTACGGGCGAATATTCGCAATATACGCTCAACCGTTTGGGCATTCCTTCGTCCGCTTCGGATGCCGACAAAAAAACGGCCATTTTGGGTGCAGTGCAGGCAGCGGTAACGCGTATCAACAGCGTTTACGAAAAGGATATGGCTTTCCGGTTGATATTGGTCAACAACGAAGACCAGGTGATTTACCTGGACGCTTCGACCGACCCGTTTGATAACGGGGCATCGAATATGTCCACACTGCTCAG
>WGAP01000202.1 GCA_015494775.1 Flavobacteriales bacterium
AATCCGAATATGCTTTTCCACGCCGGTAAGCATCCGAAATCCGCTCGATTTTTTCTAACTTCAAGGCCGGAAATAGCTTTGGTTATGGAAAAACAAATCATCGAATGCGTGCCCAATATCAGCGAGGGCCGCGATATGAACAAAATAAACGAAATCGCCCGTCAGGTGGAAACTGTGGAAGGCGTTCGCCTACTGGACGTGGATCCGGGCCGCGCCACCAACCGCACCGTCATCACCTTTGTGGGCGAACCCGAAAAAGTGGTCGAGGCGGCCTTCCGGCTGGTGCGCAAGGCCAAGGAACTTATCGACATGCGCCATCACAAAGGCGAACATCCGCGCTTTGGCGCCACCGACGTATGCCCGCTCGTGCCCGTATCGGGCATATCGATGGACGAAACCGTCCGTTGGGCCCGCCGCCTGGGCGAGCGCATCGGTAAGGAACTGCATATTCCGGTGTATTTCTACGAAAACGCTGCCACACGACTCGCCTTCCGCAACCTGGCCACGGTACGTCAAGGCGAATACGAAGGCCTGCCCGATAAATTGGCCCATCCCGACACCAAGCCCGACTTCGGGCCGGACAAATGGGATGACGAAGTGGCCCGCTCGGGAGCCGTCGCCGTGGGTGCGCGCGATTTCCTGGTGGCCTACAACGTAAACCTGAACACCACATCCACCCGCAGGGCCAACGCCATCGCCTTCGACATCCGCGAAGCCGGCCGCATCAAACGCGAAGGCAATCCGCTCACCGGCCCCGTGGTGCGCGACCGGGACGGTAATCCCGTGCGCATTCCGGGTAAGTTCAAAGGCGTAAAAGGCATCGGTTGGTACATCGACGAATACGGCATAGCACAAGTGTCCTACAACATTACCGACATCCGCAAGGCACCCGTCCACCTGGTTTTCGACGAAACAGTCAAGGCGGCCGACAAGCGTGGCGTGCGCGTTACGGGCTCCGAAATCGTGGGTTTGGTACCCAAAAAAGTTTTGCTCGACGCCGCCGATTATTTCCTTCGTAAACAGCAACGCAGTTTGGGCATTTCGGAACCCGAAAAAATCAAAATCGCCGTCAAATCCCTGGGTTTGGACGATTTGCGCCCCTTCGACCCGCAACAAAAGGTCATCGAATACCTGCTGGACGACACCAAAGGCAAGCGCCTGGTGGATATGACACTCGAAGATTTTGCCCATCGCACGGCTTCCGAAGCACCGGCGCCCGGCGGCGGTTCGGTGGCGGCCTACACGGCGGCTTTGGGCGCGGCCTTGGGCACCATGGTAGCCAACCTGTCGGCCCACAAACGCGGCTGGGATGAGCGTTGGAATTTTTTTTCGGATTGGGCCGTCAAAGGCGAAGATTACAAACAAAAACTCCTGGCTTTGGTGGACGAAGACACGCGGGCCTTTAACGCCATTATGGAGGCCTTCCGCCTGCCCAAAAAAACCGATGAAGACAAAAAGAACCGCAAAGCGGCCATCGAAGCGGCTACGCTTCGCGCCACCCAAGTGCCTTTGGAAGTGATGCAAATGGCACACGATGCCCTGGAAGTGCCGGAAGCCATGGCCGAACACGGCTTGCCCGCATCTATCTCCGATGCGGCGGTGGGTGCTCTCTCCTTGCTCACCGGACTGCAAGGCGCCTACTACAACGTGCGCATCAATGCCGCCCAACTCAACGACCGCAACAAGGCCGCCGAAATCCTGGAACAAGCCGGAAACCTGCTCCGATCGGCACGGAAAAAAACCGAGCAAATCCTGCAAAAGGTGGATGATAAAATGAAAAAAGAAAACGGCTAACCGTCCGTTTTTACTTCCCTGAATTTATTCCCTATGAAAAAAATCGGATTTTTATTGCTGCTTTGGACGGCCACATTGAGCGCCCAACAAAATTTTGACATCCTGCACATGGATGCCACGGTGCATATCGACACTGCGGGCCAAGTGAGCGGAAGCGTTTTATACACTTTTCGCATCACACAAAATGCCGACACTTTGCCCTGGGACATGGGCACGGGAATTCATTTGCGGGGCAAACCGAAATACGGAAAAATACATTTTCACCGCCAAGGGAAACAATTGCTCCTGACGGGTAAATTCCGGAAAGGACACGCGTATAAAGTCCGTTTCGATTATGCCGGAAAGCCGCAAAACGGCATGTATTTTACCGGTTGGAACACGGGCGCCGCCGTCCGTCAAGTGTGGACGCAAGGTCAAGGAAAGAACAACAGCGGTTGGATGCCCGGCAAGGATGATTTGAACGATAAATTTACTTGGGACATCCGCATCGGTTTCCCGGCCGGATTTGAGGTTATCAGCAACGGAATACGCAAGGACAGCATCCGCAAAGGGAACGAAATCGTTTGGCATTATGTGCAGGACAAGCCGGCGCCTTATTATTTGCTATTTGTAGGCGCGGGGAACTATATCGTCCGGCGCGATACGGCCGCCGGTATTCCGCAATGGCACTACGGCTATACGGGCGACCCGGCGGCCATGGCCGTAACCTACCGTTATGCCGACAGCATAATTCCCTGGCTGGAACGGGAAACGGGCACGGATTTTCCATGGCCGGCTTATCGCGAAATTCCGTTACGGGATTTTTTCTACGGCGGCATGGAAAATGTGGAAGCCACCACGTTTAACGATGCTTACTATGTAAACGACACTTCCCTTGCCGACCGCCGGCCCTACAATGTGCTGGCTCACGAAGCCGCCCACCAATGGTTCGGGGATTTGGTAACCGAAACCAATGCATCCCACCATTGGCTTCACGAGAGTTTTGCCACATGGCTGGCCTACCGTATCG
>WGAP01000203.1 GCA_015494775.1 Flavobacteriales bacterium
ATATTCTTTACTCTGCTAAACTCGGCAAATTTTACATCGGTTCAACCCAAGACCCGCAAGGTCGGTTGAGGCGACATCTTTCGGCTTCAAAAGGTTTTACCGCACAAACCAGAGATTGGAAAATGGTCTATACCGAATCATTCCAAACCAAAAGGGCGCCCGGGCCAGGGAACAACAATTGAAAAATTGGAAAAATCCCACACGCATCAGGGAGCTCATCGCCAAAAAATAACTTGCGGTTCAGCGCATCCCGACTTCAAGTCGGGAGGGCCACTGGTTCGAATCCAGTATCGCCCACATGATTGTGGATATGCCGCGGGATGATTGTTTCATTTCGCGGTTTTTTTATTCGGGAAATTCCTTCGTTATTTTATCCAAAACAGCCAAGACTTCCGCCAATGTTTCGGCTTGCACCAATTGCATTCGCCAGGGTTTAAAATTCGGTAATCCTTTGAAATATTTTGCATAATGGCGCCGCGCTTCAAGGATGGCCAAACGTTCGCCTTTCCACCGTACGGCATCATTTAAATATTCCTTGATGGTAACCACAATGTCCGGTATTCCGGGACGGGCCAATAATTCGCCTGTGTTTAAATAATGTCGCATTTGTTCGAAAATCCAAGGATTTCCAATGGCGCCGCGTCCTATCATGGCACCGTCCAGTCCGTAATGGTCGCGAATGAGGGCGGCCTTTTGCGGCGAGTCGATGTCGCCATTGGCTACCACGGGAATTTCCATATCGGGATGCCGTTTTACGGCGGCAATGGCATCCCAGTCGGCCGTGCCGCCATACATTTGCTTGCGTGTGCGGCCGTGAATAAAAATAGCTTTTACGCCGGCGTCTTGCATACGCAGGGCCACTTCGACGATGTTAATGGAATTTTCGTCCCATCCCAATCGGGTTTTGACCGTTACGGGCAAACCGGTGTGGCGGACGATTTCGGCCGTAAACCTTTGCATCCTTTCCGGGTCTTGGAGAAAAGCCGCGCCGGCACCTTTGTTGACCACCTTTTTGACGGGACAACCGTAGTTGATGTCCACGGCGTCGGGTTCCGCTTTTTCGATTAGCCGCAAAGAAGCCAACATATTTTGCAAATCGTGCCCGAAAATCTGAATGGCCACCGGACGCTCCCCGGGATAAATATCCAATTTTTTGACCGACTTGTAGGCATTGCGAATAAGTCCTTCGGTGCTGATAAATTCGGTAACCACCATATCGGCGCCGTGCTTCCGGCACAACTTACGGAAAGGCGGATCGCTGACGTCTTCCATGGGCGCCAAAAACAACGGAAAATCTCCCAAATCCAGTGTTCCGATTTTCATAGGAACAAAATTGCGGAATTTTTCCCGTCAAAAAAACCGCTCCCGGGACCGGGAGCGGTTCGGTATGGATTGCTCTTTGATATTATTTCTTGAACAACAAGGAGAAGTAGAAAATTTGACCCACTTTTCCGGTTCCGGGTGCTACGATATATTCGGGCCCGAAAATATTGCTTCCACCCGCTTTGGCCATCAAATGGTATTTGGGAATACGATAGCTTACCATGGCATCAAAGGTGTGGTGTTGCGGCACCCACGCATCGGCAAAACTGGATTCCCAATAATATTTGTCCATATACTTATAAGCCAAGCTGAAACCTACATTTTTGAACAAATTTCGATGAGACAAAATAACTTTAACCGTGTTTTCGGGCGTGTTGAAGTAGGTTTTCAAATCGGGATTGGAACGGCGATCCACATCCATTTTGGCATAATCATAAATCAAACTCAATTTCAGCCCGTTATCGTAATGCTTGGTCAAGGACATATCAAATCCATAGGAGGTGATGGGAATATCGCTGTTGGTAAACACACCCACGGGTTTGTATGCGCCCACGGCCACCCCATTGAGGGCGGAACCGTCATTTACACTACCGTAGGACTTGGGAACGGCAATCACGCTGATTTCCGCTATGAAATCCTTGTAAAAGTTTTTGTAACCCACCAGGTCGGCACTCCAACCCAGGCCCAAATCACCGCGGTAACCTATTTCGTAGGATTCGATTTTTTCGGGTCCGATGGGATTTATCTTGGCCGGTTGCAAAACCGAAGGGTCGTGCGTAACGGCAAAATTCATAAACGAATTCAGCGTGTAGGAATTGGTATAAGCATCGGTTCCGGTGAGCACATATTGATTCATCATGGCATCGGTGCGGGTTTCCTGATAGCGGTCCCAGTTATCGGGCGAACCGCCCACCAAGCTCGCGTAACCCAAATCCAAACCGATGTACAAATCCTGTGTGGTGGGATTACGGAAACCGGTTTGATAGGCAATGCGGAAACTTTGTTTGCGGTCGGTATTGGGCAACCATACCAGAGCAACCCGCGGCGAAAAGTTAGCTTTAAATTGATTTTGTTTATCGAAGCGAATGGAAGCATTGAGTTTCAATCGGCCGTCGAAAAGTTTTTGGATATATTGGGCAAAGGCCGCACGTTCGTTGATAAAAATCGGGCCGTCGTAATCGGTAAAGATGGTTCCGTCGGAACGGAGACTGAACTTGCGATAGGAACCACCGATTTGAATATCGCCGTTCGGGATTAAATTTTTGAAGGAATAATTACCTTCGATGTGGAATAAACTGGTGTGGTCCACGAATTTGGCACCGGTTTTGAAATCGGGATTGTCGATAA
>WGAP01000204.1 GCA_015494775.1 Flavobacteriales bacterium
GCCAACGCGGGCGGCACGTAGCCCATTCCTATACCCTTTTTGAGCGAAGGCGACATGGTGCCCGAAGTTACTTCTCCGATCACTTCGCCTTGTTCGTTTTCAATGGGATAGCCGTGGCGCGGAATGCCGCGGCCGGTGATTTCAAAGCCGGTGAGTTTGCGCATCAGCCCTTCCTCTTTTTGCCGGCGCAAAACGTCCGCGCCCACAAAATCGGTATTCAGTTTGGTAATCCATCCGAGGCCGGCTTCCAAGGGTGTGGTGTCGTCGTTGATGTCATTGCCGTACAGGCAAAAACCTTTTTCCAAACGCAGCGTATCGCGGGCGCCCAAACCGGCGGGTTTAACGCCCAAATCACGGCCCGCATCCAAGAGTGCGTGCCAAATTTTGACAGCGTGTTCATTGGGAACATAAATTTCCCAGCCCTTTTCGCCCGTATAGCCGGTGGTGGAAATCAACACATTTTCAATGCCGGACAAAGTAAGCTTGCGGTGCGTGTAAAATTTCATATCCTCAATGGGTTCAACCGTCAAACGTTGCATCAATTCCGGTGCCCGCGGCCCTTGTACGGCAATGATGCTCCATTCCGCGGATTGATTTTCCAATTGCACATCGCCGAAGCGGTTCAGGTATTTTTGCAAATGACCGAAATCCTTGTCGATATTGGCCGCATTGACCACGAGCATATACCGGTTTTGGTCCAGTATATACACCAACAAATCGTCCACAATGCCACCGTGTTCATTGGTCAAAGTGGAGTACTGCACCTTACCCGGATAGAGTTTGGACACATCGTTGGAGGTAACATATTGCAGAAAATCACCGGCATTTTTTCCGTGTACAAAAAAATTGCCCATGTGCGACACATCGAAAAGACCGACGTTTTGGCGCACGTTCAGGTGTTCGGCATTGACGCCTTCGTATTGCACGGGCATTTCAAATCCGGCAAAGGGCACCATACGGGCGCCCAAAGCAATATGTTCGTTGTAGAGGGCGGTTCGTTTCATGCTTTGATTTTTTCGTAAAGTTGGTCAATCGAATAGGTTTGCTGCGTGCCTTCGGTCATATTTTTCAAAACGAATCGGCGGTTTTCCATTTCGCGGTCGCCGATCATTACCACATAAGGAATATTACGTTTGTCGGCATATTGCATTTGCTTGCGCAATTTGACCGCATCGGGATAAAGTTCGGCCCGGATTCCTTGCCGGCGCAATTGTTGAATCAACGGCCAGGCAAAACGGGCTTCGGCTTCGCCGAAATTGAGGAACAAAACCTGCGGTTTGACTGCTTGGACGTCATCCAACAGCCCCAATTCGTCCATCACCAATTCGATGCGGTCGAGGCCGAACGAAATACCGATACCGCTCACGTCCGGCATTCCGAATATGCCCGTCAGGTCATCGTAGCGACCACCGCCGCCGATGGAACCCATTTGCACGCCGCGGGCCCGCACTTCGAAAATACTGCCCGTGTAGTAGTCCAAGCCGCGGGCCAGGGTCAGGTCGAATATCAAATCGGACTTTTGCAGTCCTTCGATTTTTACCCGCTCCATTACGGTTTGCAATTCTTCCAAACCTTTCCGTCCGGTTTCCGATGCGGTAAATAATTCCGCTAAAACCTTTATTTGTTCGTCCTGCGAGCTTTGGGCCGCTTGCAGGAATTTTTCGAAAATATCCGCCGGAATGCCGGCTTTTTCCATTTCGTCCCGCACGCCTTCGGCACCAATTTTATCCCATTTGTCCAAGGCGGTCAGGAAGGCCTGTTCTTTGTCCCTGATTTGCAATGCCTCCACCAAGCCCGTAAGGATTTTCCGGTTGTTGATACGGATGTCCACCGGAATTTGCAAGGCCGTAAACACATCGTCATACAGATGCACCAATTCGGCATCCTGCCACAGGGAGCGGCTCCCCAGGATGTCGGCATCGCATTGATAAAATTCACGGAAACGGCCTTTTTGCGGCCTGTCGGCACGCCAAACGGGTTGAATTTGATAGCGTTTGAACGGAAAAACCAATTCGTTGCGATGTTGCACCGTAAAACGCGCCAAGGGAACGGTGAGGTCGTAGCGCAGGGCCTTTTCGGCAATATGGGAGGTGAGTTTGCGGCTGTCTTTGCGGTCCAAAACATCTTGCGGTGCTTTGCGCAAATAATCGCCTGAATTAAGCACTTTGAAAATAAGCCGGTCGCCTTCGTCGCCGTATTTGCCCGTGAGGGTGGACAATTTTTCCATGGCCGGCGTTTCGATGGGCGCAAATCCGTAGCGTTCGAAATAATCTTTGATGGTGTCGATAATAAAATGGCGCCGGGCCAACGGGCCGGGCATAAAATCACGCATCCCTTTGGGTAGCGAAACTTTGCTCATGGGCTTATCGCATTTTTACAAAGCTACGATAATCCGTCGATATTTCCCCGGGCATCGATATGCATATTTTCCGATGCGGGCTTGGACGGCAGCCCGGGCATACGCATCATTTTGCCCAGGATGGGAATAACAAATCCCGCGCCCGTGTTGATTTCCACTTCACGCACATTGACCGTAAAACCTTCGGGACGGCCGCGCAACGAAGGATTGTCCGACAATGATTTTTGGGTTTTGGCCATCACCACCGGCAGTTTGCCGAAGCCCAGTTTTTCGAACCGGGCCAAATCGGTTTGGGCCTTTCGGGTATAAACCACCTGACCGGCGCCGTAAATTTCGCGCGCAATCC
>WGAP01000205.1 GCA_015494775.1 Flavobacteriales bacterium
GCCAACTACAATATCAATGACCAACACAACATTTTCTTCAATGCCGGACTTTACAGCAAACAACCGATGTTTGATGCTGTATTCTTAAACTATTCCAATGATATTAATCCCGACTTGAAAAACGAAAAAGTTAAAGCTTTCGAAGCCGGTTACGGATTCAAAGGCGAACATTGGAAATTCAATATCAACCTCTACCATACCACTTGGGCCGATCGTTATGCCGTAGCAAGTACCCGTATCGGGCACCAACGCCTCCACGGGGAAATGTACGGTGTTACCGAAGTTCATAAGGGGGTTGAATTCGAAACCCGCGCCCACTACGGCAATTGGAAATTCTATGGAATGTTGTCGGCCGGTGATTGGCAATATAAAAACAATATCGATGTTAAGTTCTTTGATAGCAATGACCAATATGTTACCACCAAAACCGTTTATCTTAATGGTGTTAAAGTGGGTAACAGCGCCCAATTCACTTCGCGTTTGGGATTGCGTTACAGCCCCGTAAAAGGTTTGGCTTTCGACGTCAATCAATTCTATGTGGACAATCTGTTTGCCAAAATCGACTTGAACCAATTCCAAGATCCCAACCATCAAGGTTCGTTGAAACTTCCGGCTTACAGCTTGGTGGATGCGGGCGTTAGCTACAAATTCGATGTTAAACATTTGGGCAACATCGGATTGCGCCTTAATGTGAACAACATTTTCAACAAAACCTACATTGCCGAATCCGATACCAACATCTTCCCCGATGGCGGAAGTCAGGTATGGAACGGTATCGACACGCGCAACCGCGTATTCTTCGGCTTCGGCCGTACTTGGAAATTCAGCGTTAAGCTGCGATTCTAATAGCTTTGACCTACAAATGAAGGCCGCCCGAAAGGGCGGCCTTTTTATTCTAATCAAAAAAATTTTGGGAACAATTTAGCCGTAAAGTTCCTTGAAATGCTTGGCTATGCGTTGGCTGATTTCCCTGAATTGCTCTTCGGTCATTTGAATTTTCTTCTCGAAATTCATGTCCGACATCCGGTTGATGGGTACCAAATGTACATGCACATGCGGCACTTCGAGGCCGATAACCGCCATACCGATGCGATTTGCTTCGGGAAAACTTTTTTCCATGGCCTTGGCCACGCGATAGGCAAACCACATCAATTCCACATACTCGGCTTCCGACAAATCAAATAATTTGTCCGTCTCCTTTTTGGGCACCACCAACACATGCCCGGGAGCCACGGGGAAAATGTCCAAAAACGCAATGTGATGATCGTTTTCCGCTACAATGTAGGCGGGAATTTCACGTTTGATGATTTTGGAAAAAATACTGCCCATATCTTCGGTTTTGGGTAAAATTATAACATTCCCGAGAAACAAACAACAAAGCATTTAATTTTTTTGTAACTTTATCAGCGAACATTTGGGCGGAGACATGATTGGTATTTTACTGCTTATTGCTGCGGTGCAAGGGCTTATTGTAAGTGTTTTTGTCCTGTTTCACCGTAAATTTCGCCACAGTCCGGCACGTTGTCTCGGCTGGTTGACCTTATTGATTAGTTTAAACCTGCTGCAACCGCTGCTTCACAGGGACGACGGAAGTATTCCTTATCTCCTGCGTTATTGGAACGTGCCTTGGTTTTTCTTTTTCATGCCCTTCCTTTTTATGTTTTTGGAACGATATACCGATGAAATTTCCCGCTCCAAAAAATATTTCATTATTGCCATCGTGCTTTTTGTTGCCGATATTTTGCTTTCGGGCTATTGGCTTTTCGAAGATTTGCCTTTGGAAGTATTGCAATCCCATTTATGGAAATTGCGGGCGGTGAACGAAACTTTGGGCGTCCTGTTCAGCTTGTTCGTATGGTGGAAAATGCGGATTTATTTCCGCGAAAACAAACATTTTTATCCCGTGGGCGTGCAAATATGGTTCCGGAAGAGTTTGGTCATATTGATTGTTATTTTTTCCATTTGGTTTATTGCCGTCCTGAGCAATTATTATTTGCGTTACGAACATCCTTTTTCCTTCGATTCGTTTTATCAAATACTTCGGCTTTCGGTGGCACTGTTGGTCTATTGGATTTTTTATGTGGGTATTTTCAAAATTATTTTATCCCGTCCCTATACCAAAACGGCCAAATCGAATTCCTCCGAAGGCGATGCCTATTTACAACGTATCGAAAACGAAGAATTTTATACCGACCCTTATTTGAATGTGGAAAATTTGGCGGAAAAATTGGGCATATCCACCGCCCACCTGCGTTTTATTATCAAGGCCAAACATAACCGGACTTTTTCCGAATATATCAATTACTTACGGGTTGAAAGGGCCAAAAAACTGCTTACCAATCCCGAATATCAACATTACACCCTGGATGCCGTGGGCGAAGATGCCGGATTTAATTCTCGTTCCACCTTTTATCGTTGCTTCAAAAAAATCACCGGTTTTACGCCCAAAGCGTTCCGCGAACGTCATTTGTTGAACCCGGAATAATTGTTATGATTTTTGTGAGGTTCGCATCGCGTTGATAGCATATATACTTTTTCGCTTCATTTTACGTTTATATATAAAAATGATAACTTTGCACCTAAAAATCCAAGCAAATGGCTGAATTCAATTTTGATCAGAACGATTTTCTCAAACCGCAAAAACCCGCTTCGTCGAGCGGTGGTTCCAACAAAGGTTTGAAAATTTTGGTGGTACTCCTGGCCCTGTTGGCTGCCGGTATGGGTGGTGTGGGCATTATGAAATACAAGGATTTCAAAAAAACCGAAAATGCCTTGCAGGAAGAAAAGCAACAATTGATGAATGACTTGAACGAGCTCAAAGTCAATTACGACAGCTTGACTTCCACCAATACCCAGCTTCAATCCGAAGTGGCCGATGCCAAATCCAAAGTGGAACAACTCATTGCCGAGTTGGAAAAAACCAAAAAAGTGGATGCCGCCCTTATCAAAAAATACCGACGTCAGGTATATTTTTTGCGTAAGCAACGCGACCGTTTGGTTCAAGTGGTGGATTCACTCAAACAAGCTAATCAGGTCTTGGCCCTCCAAAAGGACAGCTTGAATACCCAACTGACCGAAACAACTGCTTATAATGAAAAACTGACCGAAGAAAACAAAAACTTGGCCGACCAACTCCAAAAAGCCAAAGTGCTTACGGCCACCAATATTGTGGGCGAAGGCGTAAAAATCAAGAAGAGCGGCAAAGTGGTGGTTACCCGCCGTTCGCGTCGTGCTCAGCAAATTCGTGTTTGCCTTACCGCCGTGGCCAATCCCGCCGTGGAAGCCGGCACCAAAACCTACTATGTGCAAGTGGTCAATCCCAAAGGCGATGTTATCGGTAACCGCGACGTTATCAGCGTAGATAGTACGGATGTCATTACCAGTGCCTCCAAGGAATTCGACTACGAAGGCCAAAATACCGACATTTGTATTTTTGTGGTGCCGCAAAACAAAGACGATGAAATCGTCAAAGGCGAATACCTGATTAATGTATATTACAATAACACAAAAGTGGGCACCGGTAATATGCAACTGAAATAAAAAAGCGTAAAAAAACCTATCTTTGAGCCGCCGGTTTACTGGCGGCTTTTTTTCGTAAAAAACCAAGCAGTATGAGCGAAGATTTATTCAAAAAAATTACTTCCCACGCCAAGGAATACGGTTTTATTTATCCTTCGAGTGAAATTTACGACGGACTTTCGGCCGTTTACGATTACGGCCCCAACGGCGTTTTGCTCAAAAACAATATCAAACAATACTGGTGGAAAGCCATGGTGCAGTTGCACGAAAATATCGTGGGCATCGATGCGGCCATTTTTATGCACCCCACCGTTTGGAAGGCTTCGGGCCATACCGATGCCTTCAACGACCCGCTCATCGACAACAAGGACAGCAAAAAACGCTACCGCGCCGACCAATTGGTGGAAGAACACCTGGCCAAAATCGAAGCCAAAATCGACAAAGAAATCCGCAAGGCACGCAAACGTTTCGGCGATGCATTCGACGAAGCCAAATTCCGCGCCGAACATCCGCGTGTGCAAAAATATATCGCCCAAATCGATGAAATTTCCCGTAAGCTGAACGACGCCCTTGCCCGCAATGATCTTCCGGCCCTCAAAGCCCTGATTGACGAATTGGAAATTGCCGACCCCGTAAGCGGTACGCGCAATTGGACCGACGTCAAGCAGTTCAACCTGATGTTTCAAACCCAACTGGGGGCCGTGGCCGGTTCGGCCCAACATCTTTATTTGCGCCCCGAAACCGCCCAAGGCATTTTTGTCAACTTCAACAACGTGCTCAAAACCGCAAGGGTCAAAATTCCCTTCGGAATTGCCCAAATCGGCAAGGCGTTTCGCAACGAAATCATTGCCCGCCAGTTTATTTTCCGTATGCGGGAATTCGAACAAATGGAAATGCAGTTTTTTGTCCGTCCGGGTACCGAAATGCAGTGGTACGAAACCTGGAAGGAAAAACGTATGCATTGGCATCGCTCACTAGGATTTGCCGCCGATTATTATCGTTTCAAGGATCATGAGCAACTGGCCCACTACGCCAATGCCGCTACCGATATCGAATTCCGTTTCCCCTTCGGTTTCAAGGAATTGGAAGGTATTCATTCGCGAACCGATTTCGACCTGCGTCGCCACGAAGAATTTTCGGGCCGCAAAATGCGCTATTTCGACCCCGAGACCCGCGAAAATTATATTCCTTACGTGATTGAAACTTCCATCGGGCTTGACCGTATGTTCCTGGCCGTGTTGAGCGCCGCTTATACCGAGGAAAAGCTCGACGACGGGTCCGAGCGCACCGTGTTGCGTATTCCGGCCGTATTGGCCCCGGTGCAGGTGGCCGTGCTTCCGTTGGTCAAAAAAGACGGACTGCCCGAAAAAGCCCGCGAAATTTTCGACCGGCTCAAATGGGATTATCAGGTGCAATACGACGAAAAGGACGCCATCGGCCGGCGCTACCGTCGTCAGGATGCCATCGGCACGCCCTATGCCCTGACGGTGGACCATCAAACCCTGGACGACGGCACCGTAACACTCCGCGACCGCGATTCTATGCATCAGGAACGCATTCCCGCGGCCGAAATTCCGCATATTTTGCAGCAACGGTTCAATCTGAAAGCTTGGCTCGGATAAGGTGAAGCCCTTTCGCCCGCTTCTCGACCTGGTTTATTCGCGCACCTGCGCGCTCTGCGGCCGGCCGCTCACCACGGACGAAGATGTGATTTGCCGCCGCTGCATCGACCGCTTGCCTTTTACGCACTACGATTTTACGGCCGACCACAAGTTGGCCCGTGTGCTGCAAGCCAAAGCACCGGTTTACAAGGCGACGAGTTTGCTTTTTTACAGCAAGGCCGGATTGAGTGGCAAACTCATTCACAAGCTCAAATACCATCATCACGCCCGTATCGGCCCGCGTATGGCGGATTTTTTGGCCCCGCGGCTGATGTCCGACCCGCCCGGGATTATCCTTCCGGTGCCTTTACATCCGCGCAAATTGCGCATTCGCGGTTACAACCAAACCGAAGGATTTGCCCGCCGTTTGTCCCGGCACACGGGCGCACGGTTCCATCCCAATGCCTTGCAAAAGCGCCGGCATACGCCCAGTCAAACCACCAAGTCGCCTTGGGAGCGGTGGCAAAATGTTGACCGCGGCTTCCGGCTTCGTGCGGGCCGGGATTGGAATGGCGAGCACATTCTCCTGGTGGATGATGTGATAACCACCGGCGCCACCCTTGCGGCCCTTGTGCGGATGATAGGACGGGCGTTTCCCAAAGCCCGTATTAGCGTGGCTTCCATAGCTTTTAATTTGCCCCGATGATTGTTTAGGGCGCTTCGCAAGCCGTCGGGGCGCCGGCGGCGGAATGAAATTCCGCTGCCGGCGGCGCAAAATTTTGGTATCCAATGTTTTGATGCGGGATTTACCGGTTATTCAATGTTTTGAAAGGAAAATTCCGACGGATTTTTGCGCCGCCGGCCCCGCGCTTTCGCGCGGCGCCGGCGCCCCTTGTCTTGCTCCGCAGCTTCACAAGCCTGCGCGCCTTGCAAGCGGCGGCGCTTGTCTTGTTCCGCGGGCTACGAAGCCCTTGCCGCCTCGCTACGCTCGGCGGCGGCGGTCTTCTTCGCCTGCTTCGGGAACCTGCGCTTTTTATTAAAAATAAATCGCAAATCATTGAAAATCAATTCAAAATTAAA
>WGAP01000206.1 GCA_015494775.1 Flavobacteriales bacterium
CGGCCTGTTCATAGACTTCCATGACCGATTCGGCCACCACATCCATGTGGGCTTGGGTATAGACCCTTCGGGGGACGGTCAGGCGGACCAATTCCAATTTGGGATAATTGTGGTCGCCGGTTTCGGCGTTGCGCCCGGCCGACACGATGCCGCGCTCCATGGCACGCACGCCGGAGTCCACATAGAGTTCGGCCGCCAGGGTTTGGGCGGGGAATTTGTCTTGCGGCAGGTGGGGATAGAAGCGTTTGGCATCCAGGAAAACACCATGCGTGCCAATGGGCTTGACCACCGGTATGCCGGCGTCCAGGAGCATTTTGCCCAAATAATGAACCTGGCCCACGCGGGCTTTTTGGTGCTCGTCCATCACCGATTCCTTGATGCCGATGGCCATGGCTTCCATGTCGCGTCCGGCCAATCCGCCGTAGGTGTGGAGGCCTTCGTACACCACCACCAGGTTGCGGGCTTGTTCGAACACGTCGGGGTCGTTGGTGGCCAAAAATCCGCCGATGTTAACCAAGGCGTCTTTTTTGGCGCTCATGGTGGCATGGTCGGTCAAGCTGTTGATTTCCTTGACGATTTCGGCCACGGTTTTGTCGGCATAGCCGGGTTCGTTTTGTTGGATCATATAGGCGTTTTCGGCCACGCGGGTCATATCGTGCACGATTTGGATGCCGTATTTGGACGTAAGTTCGCGCACGGCCCGCAGGTTTTCCAAAGAAATGGGCTGACCGCCGGCCATGTTTACCGTGGTGGCGATGGCCACGTAGGGGATTTTGTCGGCGCCCACGCGGTCGATCAGGGCTTGTAATTTGTCCAAGTCCACATTGCCCTTGAAGGGATGTTCGCTTTCGGGGTCGTGGGCTTCGTCGATAATCACGTCCACGAATTTACCGCCGGCCAATTCCTGATGGAGCTTGGTGGTGGTAAAATACATGTTGCCGGGAATATAATCGCCGGGTTTGATAAGGATTTTGGAAATCAAATGCTCGGCGGCACGTCCCTGATGGGTGGGCACCAGGTATTGGTAGCCGTAAACATCGCGGACGGTCTCTTCCAGGTGGTAGAAATTCCGGCTTCCGGCATAAGCTTCGTCACCCAGCATCAGTCCGGCCCATTGACGGTCGGACATGGCGGAGGTGCCGCTGTCGGTGAGTAAATCGATATAGACATCTTCGGAACGAAGCAAAAAGGTGTTGTAACCCGCTTCGCGGATGGCCTGTTCGCGTTCGCGGCGCGAAAGCATGCGAAGCGGTTCGACCATTTTGATTTTGTAGGGCTCGGCCCAGGAACGTTTTTTTATGCGTTGCATGGAATTTACTTTTTGGGATTTTGCGGGTCAAGATAACAAAAAGCCGCCGAAAGCGGGAGGATAATTTTCAATTTTATCCATCCAAATCGTGTAACTTTTGTTGAATAATTAAGAATTATGCCCAATGAGCTTGACAAAATGTTTGATTAATAATAAATTTAAAGTTTAATAAACAAAACATCAAAATCCATTACTATGAAACGCTTGCTTTATTTCGTACTGTTCATTTTACCCATTACCGTTTGGGGGCAAGACGGATTTCATTACAAAATCCTTTTGTCGCAAAGCGGGAATGTGCTTTCCAACGCGGATGTGGATTTGCGGTTGAGCATTGAGGATCCGTCCGCGAATCCAGTTTATACCGAAACCTTCCACCTTACCACCGATGCCAACGGTATTGCACGCGTGGTTATCGGAACGGGGAACACATCGGATGATTTTTCGGCCATCGATTGGTCGCAAGCTTATCTGTTGCACACGCAGGTGAGCTTGGACAACGGGGCTACTTACAATGACATGGGAACCGAGCCCTTGGAATATGTTCCTTATGCCAAATGGGCGGCAGCCACATCGGTTTTCAAAAAAGTCCAAGGACATCAACCAGCCGGAACAACGGCAGATACCGTTTATCATTTGGGCCCCGTCCTTGTGGGAACATCCGGCTATACGCCCGGTTTGCAAATGGCGGTTGTAAAGCAAATCGACTCGGATGATAATATCACGGGGCTCAAAGTGGATTTGACCGGGAACGGAAGCGGCAACCTTTTGAATATTTACAACCACATGGATGTGTCGGGTACGGGTGGAAGCAGGTTCGGTATATATAACTTAATGAGTGGAAGTGCCGGCCGGCCGCAGGGACGTTCGGCAAATATTTCCACCTCGATGATTGCGGGTGTAAATAATCAGATCAATGTTTCGGGATTGGGGCCGCATTACGGAGTGTTCAATTCGTTAAGTCAGGGTTTGGGAATTCAAATCGGTACGTACAACCGCATAAGCGGCAATGACGGCTTGGTGCAAATGGGCACGGAAAACTATGTGGATAATAACAATGACGACGAGCAGTACGGGGTTTATTCCGTGTTATCGGGAAGCGGTAGCGGGTATCACTACGGTTATCATGCCATATTGGAAGGCAGTGGGGGAGGCCGACAAGTGGGTTATGGAATGTATGTAACCAACTCGGGCGATGGTGATCACTACGGGGCCTATTATGAATTTAACGGAAGCGGAACCGGTGACCGCTACGGGTTGAAAACGGATATGCATGACGATGGCACGGGAACCCATTACGGGGTTTATAACCGGATTACGACCAACGGCGATATGCCGGAATATGGTGTTTATACCTATATAGCCGGAAATGGCACGGGAAATAAATACGGAGAGTATATCGAAATTCCGAATTCGTCGGGCGGGACGCATTACGGAATTTTTTCGCGTGTGCTAGCTTTGGGCGATTCCTATGCGGGCTTTTTTGACGGCAATGTAAAAATTACCCATAAGTTGAAAACCGACATTGCCGGCGATACCGACCTTAAACCCTACGTTTACGGTTCGATAGGCAGTGCGGGACAAATCAATATCGGGGCTTCGTCCGACGGGTTTACGGTAACTTACAATAGCGGTAGTCCGGGGGTTTACCGTATCAATATGCCTTCCATAGGGTCGGGAAGTTATGTAAATTATACGGTTGCGGTGAGTGTGGAATCCGCCGGAACGCCTTATGTGGCCGTGGTGAACAAACAGGGGACATATTTTTACGTCTATATCTATGATTTGAACGGTCAAGCGCGGAATGCAGATTTTGATTTTGTGGTTTACAGGAAATAATAGATTAGGAAAAGGAGTAATAAAAAAACCCTCCGTTTTTGGAGGGTTTTTCTACGTTTTTTTGAGGTAGTATCAACGTGTTATAACCACCAGGCCCAGCATCCGCCTCCTACGAAGTATAATCCGCCCCAAATCAATGCGTTCACCACACACCCGATAAGGGCATCCTTGGTGTATTCTTTGTTTTTGTCGGTGAGGAAGTAAACCACCAATATGCCTGCCCAGCTAAGGATAAAGCCCCACCAGAAAGGCGGAATACCGAATAGCGAATCGGGGCCTTTGTCGAACAGGTTGATGCTTTCGCGGTCGAAATTGCGTAGCAAAAGGTTGTCGCGGAAATCGAGTTGGTCGGCGGTAGCATGATGGGATGTTACATACTTATCCACCACATTGACGGTGGCAAGGGCTTGGTCAACAACCGCTTTGTCGTAGCGGAACAGACGGGCGTTTCCGGCACGGGCCGACAGGGCCGTCAAGCCGAAAAGCAACAGGAAGAACCATTTTTTGTTATTCATAACTCGGAGTTTTATGCAAAGGAAAGTAAATAAAATGTATTTTTCTTACGGTGAGGATTGTCATAAATTGCGGTTTTTCCGTAAATATGCCAAAATTGTTTTTAATAATGAAATGGAGTTTATGGATTAAACACGCTACGCCAGGGATGGGAGCGGTATGAATTTTCTTGTTCTTTCTTTTGCTCGTCCAAAAGAAAGAACCAAATCATTAAAAATGTTTTTTGTTCGACTTCGCCGAACAAAGAAAAGACGCTTTTACAATAAATTTTTCGGGGCGTCATCGGGTTAAATTTATGACGCCCCGAAAACCGCGGTCAAAATTTGGCGGGCTGCGCCCTGGGTTTCCAAATTTTGCCCGCCTATTTTGGTGAAAAAGATTTTTTATTCGCTTCGCGAATCAAGGATTTTCCATTAATATTCCGCTTCGTCGAGGTCTCCTGCCCCCGAAGGAGCAGTCATAAATCGGCATTCGATTGTTCGAGGTTCATTATTTGAGGGCGGCTTGCCGCACGAGGAAAGGTGGCTGAGTGCTGCGAACGTAGTGAGCAGTGTATCGAAGCCCCGGCCGTTCAACACGGTCGCTTCGATACAATTTTGCTTCGCAAAATCACTCAGCGACCTATCCTTGCGCCAGGGATGGAAGCGGTATGAGCCGCCGGCGGTGCCGATGGTTTTTCCGCCCGGCGGAGGCGCCCAGCGGAAGCCCCACGCACGGGCGGGCGCGGGCGCGCGGCACGCGCGCCCGCGCAAAACCACGGCATCCGCCAAGGCGAATATAAGCGGACAGCCCGGTGCCGTACATTGCGAAGCAATGTCGGCAGGCGCCCAAAAACAAAAAAAACCGCTCCGATATATCGAAGCGGCTCGTACCTAGGGTGGGAATCGAACCCACACTCCCGCAATGGGAACTGGATTTTGAGTCCAGCGCGTCTACCAGTTCCGCCACCTAGGCATCACTTGCGCCGGCAAAGTTAATAACTTTTCCTTTTCCGGCCAAGCGCCGTCAAAATTATTTCAGTACCGGACTGGCCGTTTTGGGGCGGTTCAAATCGACCTTGGTGGGGTCAATAACGCGGCCCTTGATTTTGAGTACCACAATGCCGTTGGGCACGTTGGTGGCGTTGGTGTAAACGGTGATGGTTTTGCGGAAGGGGCCGATGTGGTTGGTGTTGTAGTGCACCTTGATGTAACCGGTTTTGCCGGGCATAATGGGCTCGGTGGGTTTTTCGGGGATGGTGCAGCCGCAGCTCGACCTAACGCGGTTGATCACCAAAGGCGCATCGCCGGTGTTGGTGAATTCAAAAGTGCGATAACCGTCGGCGCCTTTGTTTACCTGTCCGTAGTCGATTTCCTTGGTTTTGAATTCAATGGCCGGGCCGCCTTTGGGTTGGGTAAATGCGGCCAGCAACAACGTAAGTGCCAAAACGGGGATGAAATACATTTTTTTCATAGTCGTAATTTTTTCGTATCAAAGGTATCATTTTTTAAGCAAAATCGATGCCAAATCAACGGGCGGGTTGCCATTTTTTGGTCAAACGGATTTTTTCTTGCAACGAAAACAAGCTGTAAGTCAGGCGCGAAGTGTCGATTTCCTCGGGTTTAAACAAATACAAGGCCGAAATCCGGCCCGTTTGATAAACCTGCGGTTTATTGTCGGTAATAAGGAAATAGCGGGATTGTTCGTCCGGCGCATCGAAGTATTCGACCACGGTCCAAGCGGGCTTTCGGTAAAAAATGCGCAAATCCCGTGTCCGGTGCAGGTTGAATGTGCGGTGAAACAACAATTTTTTCCGGCGATTGTCCCGTACAATCAAATCACCGCAAAGCCCTGTGGAACAAGTAGCGCCCTTGCGACGCACCAACCACAAACCCAGGGAACCCGTCCGGGCCGAATCCACGTCCGTTACGGCCGTATCGGCCAATTGACGGGGCTTGAAAATCCGGTTTTCGAGCATCCACGCCCGCGTAGCGGGCGGAAGTTTGTCCGTATAATTTACTTGCGGATTACCGCAAGCGGAGATAACGATAACCGTCAGCATTAATTCCAACCAAATCCTTTTCATGGCTTAATGATCTTGATGCAAATCCAACAAAAAACGCAAGGTGTCCACGCCATCGGCATAGTCCCAAAGTTGCGGCTGCTGACTTTGTCCGGGCGGAAGTGCCCCGGGCAGGTCGGCCGTGGAAATCACCACTTGAATTTTGTCGCGGTCGTGTTCCAAGATGCGGCGCACATCGTCCAAATCATCATAGGTTTCGTAGAACACCACTCCCACGGGCGAGGCGTAGCGCGTGTCTTTTTTCAGCAGTACCAGCCCATTGTCCAAAAGGTCTTCGCGCTCGGCCGCGTCGGTGCTCATCAGGAAAACGGCTCTGTTGTAGTCGTAATTGTTGCGGTATTTGCGGTATTCGGCATAGCGGGCATATTTGAGCAAGCTCTTGAATATGCGGTTCAAATCAAAGTCCCGGGGAACAAACAATTTGGACACATTGCGGCACCCCAAGCCGAAATAGAGCATGATGTCGTCGGCCAGGGCTTCCATTCGGGCATCGGTTTCGTCGCCCGTGAGCACGGCCACCCCGTTGCGGTTGTGCCGGATAATGTGCGGATAGCGGCCGAAATAATATTCGAAATAACGGGCCGAATTATCGCTTCCGGTGGCTATCACGGCATCGAAATCCCGCAAAAGGCCGTCGGTAAATTCCACCCGTCCCTTCCAAGCGGGATCGATGTGTTCGAGGTATTTGACAATAAGCGGAATAATTTTGTTATCCGAGGACGACATTTTGACCTTGGCCCGGTGGCCGGCGGCTAAAACCGAAAGCAAATCGTGCAAGCCCACGGCGGGAATATTACCGGCCATCACAATGCCCACCCTTTTCGGATGCAGACGTTCGGGAAAAATATAAGCATCGAGCCACCGGCGGATTTTGTCCGTTTGCAAGGCCAGGCCCCATTGGCCCAGGGCGTATTGCATATTTTCGGGTGTAAACCAAGGGTTGGTTTCGTGTGCGCGTTCCACCAGCATTTTCATGGGCTCGAAAAAAACGTCATTGGCCGGGATATGTTCCTTACACCTTATCTTTTCCGGCCCGAATTGGGACAAAAATTCGCCCAAGGCCGAAAAATCCCGCACAAGATTTTCTTTTTCCATTTAAAAATTATCTATATTTGTCCTTGCAAACAAAGTTAAACCAAAAAACCATACGACTATGGCACTTAAAATCACCGAAGACTGCATCAATTGCGGCGCTTGTATATCCGAATGCCCCAACAACGCCATTTACGAACCCGGCGAACCCTGGCGTATGTCGGACGGAACCTGCATCAATGATGATGAAGAAAAAGACCCTATCTCGGACGATTTCTACTACATCGTTCCCGACAAATGTACTGAATGTAAAGGTTTCTACGACGAGCCGCAATGTGTGGCCGTTTGTCCCGTAGATGCCATCATTGAGGACGAGGATCATAAAGAATCCGAAGACGAACTCTTGGCCAAAAAAGCCAAATTGCATTGCGACTAAACCGATTGGTTTTACATTAAGTATAAACCCGTCGCCTTCGGCGACGGGTTTTTTTATGCTATTTTGTCGGCTTTATACCGCCCGGACTGCCAAAATGAACCGCTTTACAGTACGGGCTTACTTTTTGATACGCTTGTAGCGAAAACCCAAAAAAACACACAACTATGATTCTGACCAAAAAACACCTGCAAATCCTCGAAAAAATTTTCGACCATAAACTCAACAGCATCGATTCATTGGAAATCCTGGAATCGGATGAGGATTATTTCTACTACGTCCAATTGGTCCAGATGGGCCTTTTGCGCGAAGACGAAGATCATTTCTTTTTGACCTATCCGGGTACTTTGCTGATGGAATCCTACCGGATGGCCAAACTCCAAGGACTTATTCCGGATTGGAGTCGTTACGACGATGATTTTCGCATTGTTGGTAGCGAAATTATCAATATGCTTTATACGGCCGACATTGCCAACGGACGCACCAACCAAATCAGCGGCCCCGAACTGGAAAAACGCGGCCTGGCCGCCAACGGTCAACTGACCGAATTCGGTAAAAAGGTTTTGGAAGTATTCGAGGAATCGCAACCTTATTTTTATGTCAATTCCAAATTGCAGGAATTTCTCAAAAAAACGCTTCCGGGCCCTTCGCCCAAACGCGAACTCCTGGATGCCGACAAATTTCAAATCCTCGAAGCCGAAGCCCTGCGGTTGATGGCTTTCAGCGCACCGCGGGCCGAATACTACAACCTCACCGGCACCGGCCAACAAATCCGCGCTGCATTGCTCAAAGGTGCATTTTTTAAACCCATTACCGAAGAATATTTGGAAGGCATACTCGCTTATTACTATGACGAAGAAGTGGACGAAGAGCTGATCAAAGATTTCATCGCCCAAGCCGTTATCAACGAAAAAGGCGAACTTTTGCCTGCCGGCGAACACCTGATCCGTGCCGCCGATTATTATTTTGAGGGAACTTATTCCGACTTCTTGTCCATCGACATTGACGAATTGGAATGGGGCATCCTGGAAACCATCAAGGAAATTAACGACAAAACCCGGCAAAATCCCGATTATTTGGCCACCAAGGCCAATATCCGCGCCGCCTTTATCGACAAACGTTACAAGGAAGCCCGGCATTTGAAAGAAAAATACGGCCGCCGGCTCAAAGAACTTCCGCGGCTCAAACAACGTTATGTGGAAGAATTGGAAAATACCAAAACGGCCGAAGAATGGTTCGACAAAATCTACGATTTTGATGCTGCACTTTTCGGCCTGCAAGGTTTTCAACTTATCGAGCCGAAATTGAGCAAGGACGAAAAAATGTATTACGTTCCCACGGCCGACGGCTTGAAGGCCCTGGAAATTATGGGTGGTAAATTCCGCGAAATTCCTGCCGAATCCGTCAAAGCCATCACGCTGGCCCGTCATCCGTTCCTTTCGCCCGACGGCCGTTGGATTGCCAAGGCCAAAGAAGCCGGAACGGTGGTCAATGCTCCCACCGACACCGGTCGTTTCTTTGCACGGCTGGCCTACAACAACAAAACCCCCAACCTGACCAAATACGGCCTGGAAGTAATGCGTCTGATTCCCTACACATCAGGCATTTATTTCGGTGATTTGCTCCGTCAGCTTCCGCAATACGACGAAGAACAACTCATCCAAATCCTCGAAAAACTGGATGCCCGCGCCATGGTGAACATCTATCCCAACAACCTGGTTTTCCTCACCGAAGCGGGCCAAAAGGTCAAACAAGCCACCACAGGCCTTGCCGGCGACTTCAAATATCCCGTAACGCCCGACATTATCCATCTGCTTCGTGCACTCAAAGAGGTGGGCAGTTTATATGTCAAAGAACGCAAGGTGCGTATCCTGCCCGACAACTGGAAAAAAGCGCTCAAACTCCTGCAAATGGATCTGGAAACCTTCGAAAACACCTTGACCCTGCTACGCCACGCACGCTACATAAGTGCCAATGGCATAACCGAAAACGGCTTACTGCTGATCGAGGCGGCCGAGGAACTGGAAGAAATGGAAAACATCTGGACCGAAATCGAGATATAAGATTTTTGGGAACCATGCTCAACCGCTCCTTTTCGGGGCGGTTTTTTTGTTAGGGCGCCCGGCCGCACTCATTCTTGCAAGCCGCCGGCTTTCACCTTCGGCTCATCCGGCGGCGCAATCATGAGGCGCCCGCCGGGCTGTCCGCTCAAATGCGCGGGCGGCCCGCTCTTGCCCTGCATGCGTGGCGGACGTGGCTCCCCACTGGTCGCCCCGCCGCCACGGCAGGCCTGCGGCGCGCCGCATCGCTTCAAGTATAAAGTATTGTAAAAGTTGACGTTATTTTTGTCGAGAACAAAGCCGGCAATCCGAAGACATAGCCATAGCTATGGCGAGGATGGGCAATGCCGTTATCGGCAAAAAGAACGAAACTTGGTGCGTTATTTTATACTTGAAGCGATGCCTACCGCGCATAACCGCTCCCATCCCTGGCGCGGTTTTTACCCGGGCATCGAACGAGGGAATGATTTGCCATAATTCCATGCCCGAAAAAAACACCCTTTTTGGTATTTTCATAAAAAAATCGGATTTTTAATCCAATGTTTTTGCTTCGTTACATACGGCCGGGGTTGCGGGCGGGGTTTTTGTTTCTTCCGTTACTTCTTTTTGCCACCCGACAACCCCAAGGCGGACAACCCGACGATATTCGTCCCGTCGTGCGGCAATGGCTCGACCGCGCAACCGCGGCCGTATCGCACCGCCGGGCCGATTCGGTAACCTACTACCTGAACCGCGCCTTGGATGTTTCGCGCCGTTCCGGTTCGGGACGCGAACAAATGCTGAGCCATTACAGGGCAGCCAAAATATTTCAGGAAATCGACGCCTATTCCCGGGCCAACGAACAATATGCCGCAGCTCAACATTGGGCACATCAATTGCACGACACGCTCACTTCGGTGGATTTGCTCATCGACCGCTCTTATCTTTACGACTATTGGCAAATGCGTGATTCGGCATCCGCCTTCCTTTCTCGCGCCTTCGACATGGCCCACCGCGCAGGTTACCGGAAAGGCAAAGCCCGTGCCGCCCTGCTGCTGGGTAATATGTATTGGGCCGAACACAAAGCCGGACAAGCCCTGGAATATTACCGCCAAGCTTATGATATTGCCCGGAATATTCCCGATTCCACCGGTATGGCCGCGGCGTTGCAAAATATCGGACTTTGTCTTGCGCAAAATGGCGATGATGCCGGTGCTTTGGAACACTTCAAGCGTTCGGCCGGCATTTTGCAAAAAATTCCTTCCAAACGGTTGACCCTGGCCGGCGCTTACGGCAATTTGGCTTTGCTCTATGCCCGGCAAGGCGACAAGGCCGGAAGTTTCGCCTACCTGAATCGCGCCATGGATATTTACCGCCGCTACGGCAATGCCGAACAAAAGGCCATCGGGTATCATACCTATGCGCGCTGCCTGTATGAATTGAAAAATTACTCCCTGAGCAACCGCTATTTGGATTCGTGTGTCGCCCTGGCACGCGACAACCGGTTCGGGCTTATGCTACAAAGCGCGTTACATCAATATTTCCTGAACAAAAAAAAGGCTGGTGATTATCGCGGTGCTTTGGATTTTGCCGAAAAATACATGCGCGTAAAAGACTCTTTGTCCACCCGGAAATACCATCGCCAATTGGCCGAACTCAATGTCAAATACAAAACCCGTGAACGCCAACACCAAATCCGGCAATTGCAATTGGCCAAACGTCAGGAGCGGGCGCGATTTCGTTACTTGCTTGTAGCCAGTGTTTTGCTTTTGCTTACCTTTTTGGCTACCGGATATGTGTTGGTGCAGAAAAGAAAAATCGCCCGATTGCAATGGGAAAAAATTCGACTCGAAGCCAAAAATTTGTCCGACGAATTGGCACGAAAAAACAAGCAACTGAGCGAGCATGCCCTGCACATGTTACACAAAAACGAATTGCTTTCGGGTATTCTCAAACGCTTGGAAGCGCTGATAGACGCTCCGCCCGGGCAAGACCGTGAGCATTTGAAACAATTGCAAGGCGAAATACGTAAAATGCTACGTGCCGACAAGGATTGGGAAGTACTCAGCCGGCATTTTGAACGCATCAATGAGGATTTTGTGCGTAAAATACGTTCGGTAAATCCCCATATTTCCACCAACGATTTGCGTTTGGCCACCTTGATGAAAATGAATTTGACCAACAAGGAAATCGCCCAATTGCTCAACATCAATTACCAAAGCGTCAAAAACGCCCAGTACCGGCTCAAACAAAAGTTGAACCTGGCACCGGGCGAAAACCTACGTGTTTTTTTGGCAAGTCTTTGAGGTTTTATTCTACAATCAACACGTAAGAAATGTTTCGATCTTTCAGGTTTATTTCCAAATGATATAATCCCGGGCTCAGACCATCGGTCGAACGGATGATTTTTCCGTTACGGGTACGGGCCTTCCACAAAAGCCGACCTTGGATGTTGTAGAGCGCCACATCCATATTTCGGTATTGGTCCGACACGATATGGATTTCATCTTCCACCGGGTTGGGAAAAATGCGTATGGCTTTGTCAAGAGGCATTTTTTCCGTGTCCAATGCGTTACACTCGGCTTGGGTTTCCACAAAATGACTGGTGGCATCCACGTCCCAGGACGATAGATAGGAAGCCGAGGCGTCATCCACAAAAATACAGGTGAGGCCGGGATTGTTCGTGCTATCGAAATCATCGATATCCGCATTGTGTCCGTTTTGCAAATTCAAATCCTGCAATTGATTGTCCGAACAATCGATTTCGATAAGTTCGGGCAATAAATGCAAATCCAAATCCGTCAGGTTGTTGTTGTTACAATACAAATATTCGAGCGCCGTATTGTTCTGTAAATCCAATTGGGTAAGCTGATTTCCCGAACATTTCAATTGTATCAATGCCGTATTGGCCGATAAATCCAATTGCGTAATTTGGTTATTCGAAACATATAAATCTTCCAATGCCGGATTTTGACTTAAATCCAAAACGCTAATTTGATTATTCATTATATGAAGTTGCACCAAATCGGGATATCCGCTCAGATCCAAATTTTGTAATTGGTTATCATCGGCATATATCGTTTGTACCGAAGGAGGTAATAAAAGTTCTCGGAGCAGATTATTATTGCAATATATTTCGGTTAATGCCGTATCGGCACTAACATCCAATGAGGTGAGGTTGTTGCCGGAACAATCCAACAAAACGGTATTGTTACCCAAAATCAAAGTATCGAGTTGGTTATTGGAAACGGTAAGGATTTCAAGCCCCGTATTGGCACTTAAATCCAGGGTGTCCAAATTATTATGAGGGCAATTCAATTCGGTCAAGCCGATAAAATCTTCGATGCCGGTCAGATCGGTAATGTTGTTGGAACTGATATCTAAAAAGGTAACCGCGGCGATTTTAGCCGTAGGCACATAATCATTTATGCCGCCGTCGCCCAAACTGTTCGGGTCGCCCATGGGAACTGCATTTCCGGAGGCGTCGTGTGTTTCGAGATAATTTTCGAAATTATCATCCGGCACATATGTATCGTCATAATGACAGTCGGTGCTGTATGAAACGCCGCTGTCGATGGCCGAAGGCCAGTTGGTGTTCATATAACTTGCATCATCCACTTGTACGCATTGCAGGTTGGGATTGCCTACGGCACTGAAATCGGTCAGGGATGCATTGTTTCCATTCTGCATGTTTAATTGTTCCAAATGATTTTGGCGACAAATCAATTTGGATAATTGAGTGTTGGCGCTTACATCCAAGGCGGTAAGGTCGTTATTGCTACAATTAAGTTCGGTCAAATCCGTATTGGCCGACAAATCGAGGGAAGTAAGCAAATTCTGCTGGCAATACAGGTGGCGCAATTGCGTATTGGCCGAAAGGTCGATCGATGAAAGCAAATTGTTGAAACAACCCAAATAACGCAAATTCGCATTTTGACTCAAATCCAAACTGCTTATTTGATTATTAAAGCAATACAGCCATATCAATTGGATATTTTGATGCAAATCCAAGGCCGAAATATGGTTGTTGTAACAATGCAATCTGTAAAGAGCGGTATTATGACTAACATCCAAAGTCGTGAGCATATTTTCACCGCACCAAAGGTCTTCCAAAGCGGTATTTTGGGTCAAATCCAAGGATGTTAACCGATTATCCGAACAATCCAAGTGTTCCAAAAGAGTCAAAAACGAAACATCCAGGTTGCCTATGTTGTTATGAGCACAATATAAACCTTCCAGCAAGAGATTTCCCGAAAGGTCCAAAGTGTCGATTTGATTATGGGCGCAAGTCAAAAAACGGAGGGCCGTAAAATCTTCGATGCCGGTGAGGTCGGCAATGTTTTGATTGGAAACATCCAAGCCCGACAACGTATTAATCTTTGCCGTGGGCACCGAATCGTTCATTACGCCGTCCCCCAAGCTGTTGGCATCGCCCATGGATACGGGAGTTCCTATGTTGGTATGCGTTTCCAGATACATTTCGAAATGGTCATCGGGCACATAAGTTTTTTGTGCCGTCAGTACGTACGTGCTTAACAATGCGATAGCAAAAAGTAATTTTTTCATATCCGTGATTTTTGAAGTAAAGTTCAAAGATTGGATGCAAAAAAACACATTTGTACAGTCGCCATAAGGTAATCGGATGGTACTCAAATGGTACTCAATTAAACCGGAATGTCTGTATTTTGCCGAATTCGAAGGGGGCATAACTTTTCCATAAAGAATTTTTATATCCCTATTACCGGCTCAAAAGCTAAAATGGTTGCGCTTTGGAAAAGGGGTTCGTAACTTTGCTTTGAAAATGTAAAACCCCAAAAAATCAAAGCATTATGGAACAAGTAACACGTATGCCCCTGTTGGGCGAAAAATTCCCCGAACTGGAAGTGATGACCACACAGGGCAAAATGAAATTGCCCGATGCCTACCAAG
>WGAP01000207.1 GCA_015494775.1 Flavobacteriales bacterium
GTGGTGGGACCGCCGAGGAAACCGAAGGGTTCCGAGGCATGCAAGGAGACCGTCAGGGCTCCGCAGCACGCGGAGCAAGACCGAAGGGCTTGCGTAGCCGCGAAGGGAAACAAGGCGCGGCCGTTGGCTTGGGCCCCTGGAAGCCGTAGGTTCCCGTAGCAGCCGAGGAAACCGAAGGGTTCCGAGGCCCGCGGCAGACCGTAGGGCTGACGCGGTATGCGAAGGGAGACGCCGCCCGAGCGAAGGCGAAGGACGGCCGGCTCCCGAACCTGTCCCGCACATTGCGAAGCAATGTCGGGAGCCGCGAAGCGAGACCGAAGGGCTCGCGGAGCCGCCCACAAAAAAAAACGATATTAGAAAAGCGAAAGCGAAACGCTCAGTTGCAGGCCCTTGTTGGGCGGAACATAGCGGCACACACCGCCCACGCATACCAATCCGCCGCGTTGTCGTCCATAGCCCAGTTGCAGACGGTTGCCGCCTTGGGTATAAACAAAGCCGGCATTGTAGTAGTGAATGCCCGTGGAGCCGTAGTTGTACATATCGGTCAGGAAAAATCCGTAGCGGCCGCGCAGATTGAATTCCAATCCCCCGGCAGCCCAATTCCGCTCGTCCTGCCCCGACCACAAGTGTTCCAGTTCCAGCCGCAATGAAGTGGCACCGTGAATGCGATACGTCCAGTCGGTAACGGCCGTGAGGGCGCGAACCATTTGACCGTGCCCTTCCAACAAGCGTTGGTTGTAGGTTTGGTGCATCACAAAAAAGGCGGTTTTCCAACGACGCGAAAGTTTACGCTTCACTTCCAAATTGATGTCGCGGTAATAAAGCGGTCCCGCCTGCCAAAAATTCCGTCGGTAAATGCCGCGTTGGGGAAAAAATTCGGCATTCAACGCATGCCACTGCGACGCATTGACCGAAACGATGGTGCCGTACCGGCCGCCAAGCGGGGTTTTGCGTCGGAGTTTAAACACCGCATCGGCCTGGCCGCCGATTTCGCCCACGGTTCCGTCGGCAAAGGAAATGCCTTGGCGCACGGAATACACATAAATGGTAGCCAGCGGATAATCGTGTTGCTTGATCAAAGCCGGCACATAGTTGACCGTGCCTACATTGTAGGGATTCCCTTGAAGGTCGCGGCGGGCATACATTTGAAGGTTTTCGGCGCGGCGAAGCGTCAGGTTGATACCCAAGCCCTTGCGGGCATAGCCGGCATTGAAGGTGTAAGCATCGCCGTCGAAAAGAACGCGGTCGTTGAGCACGCCGTTGGCATAAAGGGCGTCGGGGGTTTTGTAGTCGTATTCAAAACTCAGGTCCCAAGGGCCGTAGCTCAGGCCGGTTTGCAAGCCGTAGAGGTTTACATTGGCCGGCACGGCATCGTTTTCGGGCGCATAGTAACGCGTGAGCGCCGTGGCATCGAAGCGGAGCCGAAGGCGGTCGAAGGAAAATTCGCGGTTGAAATTCAAGGCACCGATAAAACTTTCGGCATAATCAATGCCGGTGCGCATATTGCCGGCGATGAGTTTGAGGCGGGTATTTTCATCGGGACGGTATTGCAAATCAACCCCGCGCAAGGCGTTGTCCAAGCCCAATTGCTTGTCGTTCCACGTGCGGAAAACACTCCCGCTGCCGGTTTGGTCGTAAACCGTGCCGGCACGCAAATCCCACGCATCGTGCGCGTAGCGCACATACCAACCCAGAAAATGCTTTTTCAGGCCGGGATTAAATCCTATTAGCGCTTGCGGCAAATAATACTCGGCCGAAAGTCCGGCTTCCCAATCGCCGGAACCGCCGTGCAAATCCAGGTAGTGCATACTGCGGAATGCTCCTTCGGGTGCCCGGAAGTGCAAAAGGGTGTCGGTTTGATAATATTGCCACAGTGCATAATAACTTCCGCTGATTTGCTGGGCGCGACCGGTTGACCACCAAACCAACAAAAACACCGTCAGGATGCGTGCCGTTTTCATACCACCGGAATTTATTTCAGGGTTTTGAGGAATTTGTAAAGCTCTTCTTCGCCGCCGGGCGTGTAGCTGTTTTTGCGGAAAACGATTTTACCTTTGTGTATGACAATAAGGTAAGGCACGGCATTGATGTTGAGCTTACGTTTGAGTTCGCCCTTGTAGTCGTGATATACTTCATAGTCCCACCCGCGTCCGTTGACCAAAGGTTTGATACGGCGGGCGGTTTTTTCGTCGTCGATGGACACGGCCACCAGTTTAACGCCCATTTCATCCTGCCAATCGGGATAGACTTCGGCCACGGCGTCCAACTCTTTGATACAAGGCACGCACCAGGTGGCCCAAAAACTTACGATGACGGGGTTGCCATCGTTTTGGATGGCTTCGCTGAATTTCACCCGGTGACCCGACAAGTCCTGCAAATCGGCATCGGGGAGCGAAACTGTAACAAAATTCATCCAAATCAATCCTAATAACGGAAAAACCAAAAATCGCTTCATTTGCGTAAATTTATCATTGACAATTAATCGTTTTCAAATATAATACCAAAATGATGAACCAAAAAACACTCAAACGAAACACGCAAGACCGCATCGTGGGCGGTGTATGTTCGGGACTGGCCCGTTACTTTGACATAGAACCCTGGATTGCCCGCCTGGTTTGTGTGCTGCTGCTCCTGGCGGCACCGCCACAAATGGTTTTGCTCTACATCATACTTTGGGTAGTCATTCCGGCCGACACCGTGCCGGAATTTACCGGTATGGAAATGACCGACGATCTGGGTCCGGTTCCTTCGGATTTGGACGAAAAAAACAAAGGCAACCTGTTTTTGGGCATTCTGCTCATCGGTTTGGGGTTGTTGTTTTTGCTTCGCAATTATATCCTGTGGTTCGATTGGGGGACGATTTGGCCCATAGTGTTGATTATATTGGGTATAGGCATTCTGCTCAGCGGTAAATCCAAGGATATGGACGCCGACGAAGCGAACATCATTATTGACACGAACAATAAATCCGAAAAAGAAAATCCTTCGGAGGACGAATCATCGCATCAAGAAAATTAAAAATCAAAATAATTATGAAAAACAAATCGAATTTTTATCTCGGACTTTTTTTGGTCATCCTGGGGTTATTACTCCTATTGGATAATCTGCATTATGTGGATTTGAGTTTATACAAAATCCTTCACTTGTGGCCCTTGCTACTGATTTTGTGGGGATTGAAATATATTCCCATGAACGAAAGTTTGCGGCATTTGTCCAACTGGACCATCATACTGCTGTTTTTCGGCTTGTTGCTTTTCGGGCCGGATATGCATTGGCGTTTTACCGGCCCTTGGGGCAATCATCATTGGCATACAAAAGTGCACTACTCTAATGATGACGACAGCACCGACACAGGAGCCAAAGATATTTTCTTTACGGCCAAAATAAGCGATGAAATCAAAGCCGCCAAAATGGAATTGGTTGTTCCGGCGGTGGAATTGCAACTGGGCGAGCCGACGAACGAACTTTATAGCCTGGCCTTGGAAGATTTCCCCATCCCCTACCGCAGCCATATGGATGTGCACGACAGCATTGCCGACATACGTTTGACACCCGAAAAACACGGCGACTATGACTTGGAAACCTATAACCCTACGGGCACTTTGCAACTGAATGCCAATATTCCCTGGGACTTAAATATCAAATCCGGCGCTTCGGATTTGGATTTGGATTTATCGCCCTATCGTGTTAAGAAATTGTCCGTAAAATCGGGGGCTTCGTCCATCCGTATCAAGGCCGGTAATCAAGCCGCCCAAACGGACATCGTCATCAAAGCCGGCGCATCGGACATCACCGTGGAAATTCCCAAGGATGCCGATGTGATTTTCAATGTGCAAAACGTTTTGGGCGCACAGGAAATCGGCGGACTGACCGAAACCGGCAAGGGGGAATTCCGCAACAAAAATTTCGGCAAAGCATCACGCCTGATACGCGTGGACATCAGCAGTGCCGTAAGCAGTTTGAAGGTCAAACGCTATTAGAAACGCATGGTTACCGCATTGATATTCATTCCCGCACCTACGGATGCCAGCAGAATCAAATCGCCGCGTCGGAGTTCCTGACCGGCGATTTTTCCTTTGCGCACCTGGTCCATCAGCGTGGGAATGGTGGCTACGGAACTGTTGCCCATAAACTCGATATTGGCCGGCATAACGTCTTTGGACGCATTGATGCCGTAGAGCCGGAAAAAGCGTTTGACAATGGCCCAATCCATTTTTTCGTTGGCCTGATGGATGAAAACCTTTTTCAAATCCTTGATGTCTTCGCCCGAAGCGTCGAAACAAGCTCGCATGGCCGTGGGCACTTTGGTCAGGGCGAATTCGTAGATTTTGTGCCCTTGCATATAAATGTATTTGTTCCTTTGGTCATGGGCCTTGTTGAGCGAAGGTTTATTGCAGAGCAATTCGGCCTCGGGATAAGCATAAGTGTGGGAAATATGCGACAAAATCCCTTGATGCGGATTGTCGGTAAGTTCCATAACCACGGCACCGGCGCCGTCGGCAAAAATCATCGAATCGCGCGAATGCGGGTCGCGCACGCGGCTTAATGTCTCGGCACCAATAACCAAGGCATAGCGCGAAACGCCCGCTTTCATCTGAATGTGTGCCTGAATAACCCCTTCGAGCCAACCCGGGCAGCCGAAAAGCAAATCGAAAGCCACCGCTTCGGGATTTTTGATACCCAATTTATATTTGACGCGCGAAGCCAACGAAGGCATCAAATCGTTGAACTGGGCGCCGGGTTCAATATCTCCGTAATTGGATGCTACAAGAATATAATCCAATTGTTCGGGATCCAAACCCGATTCCTCCAATGCCATCCGGGCGGCCTCGGCGGCCATATCGGAAGTAAGGACGTGGTCTTCGGCAAAGCGCCGCTCACGTATATTGGTTATTTCGTAGAATTTCTGAATGATTTCCTCATTGGTTTTGTCCAATTTTTGCCCGTCGGGACCATAAAATTCCCAGGAAAGAAATTCCTCGTTGGGCACACGACGACCGGGCATATAATGGCCGGTTCCGATGATTCTGGCACGATGCGAATATGAGTTCATCGTAAAAATTTTTCGGCAAAGTTATTATTTTCCGAGCAAACTATTGGGCGGTTCTATTTTTTTCGGTAAATTTGTTGTTAACAAATAAAAAATTTTATCCGTATGAAAAAATTGATTATGCTTTTGACACTCTCGGTGCTATTGCCCGTATCGGCATTTGCCGGGGGTTACCGGGTGGCACTCCAAGGAGCCCGGATGTTGGGGATGGCCCATGCCGGTGTTGCGGTTTTCGGCGGCGCCGAAACGGTCTTTTTCAATCCTGCCGGTATCGGATTTACCGGGTCTGACAATAGTTTTGCCATCGGCGTCAGTCCGGTTATTTCAAAGGTCAAATACCAAAATGTCCAACATCTCTGGACGGCACAAACGCATAATCCGGTGGTAACACCCCTTTATGCTTATTATTCCCACAAAATTTCCGACCTTTTTTACCTGGGTTTGGCGTTATACACACCCTACGGCAGCACGGTCAAGTGGGACCGCGATTGGGCGGGCTCGCATTTGGTAAACGAAATTTCCTTGCGGGCTTTCTTTTTCCAGCCCTCGTTCGTTATCAAACCTTCGGATTATTTCAGTGTGGCGGTGTCGTTTATTGTGGCCTCGGGAAGTATTCATTACAATAAAAATGTAAACCGCTTTTTGACCGACGGAAACGGCAACCGCACCGATATAACTTTGGATGCCGAAGATGCCTCGGGCGCCGGATTCGGTATTTCGGTGGCCATTCGTCCTTCGGACAAGGTGAGTTTGGGATTTAATTACCGTTCCACCGTTTGGTTGCGTTCCCGCTATGGTGTGGCCACCATCAACAACAATCCGGGATTTCTGCCCGCACACGACCATTTCAGCGCCGCTTTGCCTATGCCGGCCGAAACTAGTTTCGGATTGACCTATCGACCTGTGGATAAATTAATGTTTACCGCGGAATTGGATGAAACCTTTTGGTCGGTTTACAAGAGTTTGGACATCGACTTCGGAAAATTGCCCGATACACGTATGGCCAAAAACTGGGACGACAGTTTTACCTACCGGCTCGGCGCCCAATACTCGGTCAGTACGCATTTGGACGTGCGTGCCGGTTATTACTTCGATCAATCGCCTATTCCGGCAACCTATTTCGCGCCCGAAACGCCTTCGATGGACAGCCATAACTGGACACTTGGATTTACCTACAAAATGGGTAAACTCTCGGTGGATGCCGCCTTGCTCTACAAAACCGAAAAAGAACGTAACGATTCCTATGATTATTATATCGAAGGTATGAGCGCGCCGCGCTTTTCGGGTAGCTATGTGGCCAATGCCATTATTCCTTCGTTCGGCATTCAATATCAATTTTAATAAAACAAAAAGATGATTATGAAAACAATATATCGCCTTTTGATTGTTGCCGCCCTGATGTTGGCGGCTTGCGAACCAGAATTCAAAAATCCGGTTGATCCCAACAACGTGGAAGTGAGTTCGGGCTCGGCCGATTTTTCGGTTTACGTGGCTGTGGGCAATTCCCTGACGGCCGGTTATATGAACGGCACGCTTTACAAAAGCGGACAAGCATATTCTTTCCCTAAACTCCTGGCCGACCGTATGAAAGAAGCCGGCGGCGGCGAATTTACCCAACCTTTTATGGACGACGACACAAAAGACATCGGCGGGATGATGATGGGTAATATACAAATCCTGGAACCCAAATTGGTGGTGGATGCCGGCGACAAAGCCGTGGAACGCATCAACGACCAACCCACAATGACGCTGACCCCGCACCCCGGGCCCTACAACAATATGGGTGTTCCGGCGGCCAAAATCTTTCATTACGTTTATAACGGTTACGGTAATATTGCCAATATGGCCTCCGGTACGGCCAATCCCTATTTCGTGCGTATGGCCTCATCGCCCAATGCCAGTGTTTTCGAAGATGTATTGGCCCAGCATCCCACGTTCTTCACCTTGTGGTTGGGCAATAACGATGTGCTTTGGTACGCCACTTCGGGTGGCGCAGGCACCGACCAAACGGGCAACACCGACCCCAGCACCTACGGCCCCAACGATTTGACCGACCCGGGTGTGTTTGCCTATATCTACAATCAGATGCTTCAAGCGCTCACGGCGGGCGGCGCCAAAGGCGTAGTGGCCACCATTCCCGATGTGGCCTCCATTCCTTATATGACCACGGTGCCCTACAATCCCGTGCCGCTGGACCAAGCCACGGCCGATGCCCTCAATCAAGCATACGCCCAATACAACGGTGCCATCCAACAAGCCCTGGCCGGCGGATTGATCAGTCAGGACGAAGCCACACGGCGCACCATTCATTTCCAAGCGGGCAACAATGCCGTGGTGCTCGTGGATGAAGACCTCACGGACCTTACGGCCTTGAATATTCCCTCCCTGCGCCAAGCTACGGCCGACGACCTGCTGCCCCTGACGGCCGCTTCGGTCATCGGAAAACCCGATCCCAACAATCCGCAGTTGATTATGGGCGTAACTTCGCCCTTGGGTGATGAATATGTGCTTACGGCCGACGAAACCGCCAAAGTGCGCACCGTTACGGCCCAATACAACGCCACCATTCAAGCACTGGCCCAACAATACGACTTGGCCGTGGCCGATATGGCCGCCGCCCTCGACGAATTGGCCGCCGGACTTCGTTTGGATGACAACAGCATTTATACGGCCAACTATTTCAGCGGAGCCGAAACCCTGCCCAACCTGTTCTTTTCGCTCGACGGCGTGCATCCCAACCGCAAGGGTTATGTGATTTTGGCCAACCGCTTTATCGATGCCATCAATGCCAAATACGGTGCCACACTGCGAAAATACGACCCGGGTTATTTTGATACCAACATCAGTATTTTGCCGCAGAATTAATCGTAAATATTCGGGAAAAAACCCAATAAAACCACCCGCAACAGGGTGGTTTTTTCGATTGGTATAAATATGCCCGATGATGTTTTTCGTATTTTTAAACTTGTGTACCTTTGCCAAGACAAAATCCGGTAAATGATAATGAAACGTACCGAAAAATTCAGGAGATATCTCAACCGGAAGCTCTACGAATTTTACAAATGGCGCTATCAGCATATCAGCAACGAAAGCTATATGGCCATTTTGAGTATCCTGGTCGGTATTGTTTCGGGTCTTGTGGCCGTTACCATTAAAAACCTTACGCACTTTATCGAATATTTCCTGCACGAAACCTTTATCCGCGATTTTTTCTTCTCGTGGTATTTTATTTTTCCGCTTATCGGCATCGGACTGACGATTTTGATTGTGCGATACATTGTCAAACATCCGGTGGATGACGGTATCCCCGTTATTTTGCTTTCCATTGCCAAATTCAAGAGTTTGATTCCGTCCTATCATACTTTTGCCTCACTTATTACGGCACCGGTTACGGTGGGTTTCGGCGGCTCGGCCGGTTTGGAAGGTCCTTCGGCCCTTACGGGTGGCGCCATCGGCTCCAATTTGGCCAAGGTATTGCATTTGAATATCAAACAACGCAACCTGCTTATCGCCGCTGCTACGGCGGGCACTTTTTCGTCCATTTTCAAGGCGCCGGTGGCCGGAATTTTGTTTGTGATGGAAGTTTTGAGTTTCGACCTCACGATGACGGCTATGATTCCGCTGATTCTGGCATCGGTATCGGCCGTGCTCACTTCCTACTTTTTTCTGGGCAAAGACATTCTTTTGCACTTCCACCTGATGCACAATTACAAACTTTCGGAAGTGCCCTTTTACATTCTGCTCGGTTTGACCTCGGCCACCACGTCCATCTATTTTATCCGCATGTATTTTGCCACCGGAAAATGGTTAAAAAAACTGCATTCCGGAACCTACCGGTGGCTGATTGGCGGAATCCTTCTCGGCATACTGACCTTTTCCCTTCCTCCGCTCTACGGTGAAGGTTACGATGGCGTAAACCATTTGCTCCAAGGCGATGTGCAGTATATTATCAACAATTTCCCCGTTCATTTCGACCCGAACACCATGCATTTTGTCATTGCCGCACTTATTTTGCTGGCTACCTTCAAAGTTGTAGGTTTGAGTTTGACCCTGCATGCCGGCGGCATAGGCGGCGTGTTTGCCCCTTCTATGTTTACGGGCGCCATTTCGGGCTATGTTTTGGCTTTGTTGCTCAATTGGGCTATCCCCGGATTGCAACTGCCAGCCGAAGATTTTGCATTGGTAGGAATGGCCGGCGCCATTGCAGGAATCATTCAAGCGCCTTTGATGGCCGTATTCCTGATTATGGAAATTACCGGCGGACAGGAACTGATTGTTCCCTTGATGATTGTTGCAGCCCTTTCGTATTTGATAAGCAAGCGCACGGTCAAATACAGCATTTACACCATGCAATTGCTCGGTCGCAGTTTTATTCCCACGCACGACAAGGATAAATTCGCGGGCTATATGGTGGAATTCGACCGGGTGCTGGAAACGGATTTTATTCCGGTAAAACCCGGTATGAATTTGGGCGAAATGCTCAAAAATGCGGTGATCAAATCCCGGCGCAACCTTTTCCCCGTACTCGACAAAGACGGCGCTTTTATCGGGCTGGTGAGTTTGGACGATATTCGCACCATGATGTTCGACCGCGATAAATACGACAAGGTTTTCGTGCGTGATTTGATGCACAAAGCGCCGCAAGTAATTATCCGAAATCGCGATGATTTTCAGTCGGTGATGAAAAAATTCCAACAAACCGGCGCTTGGAACCTGCCCGTTATCGACAACGAAGGGCATTATATGGGCTTTATTTCCAAATCCAAACTGCTGAGCATTTACCGCAAGAAATTGCTTGAACTTACCTCGGAGTAATATATTTTTTGGGCGCCTGCCGACATTGCTTCGCAATGTACGGCACCGGGCTGTCCGCTCAAATGCGCAGCCGGCCCGCTCTTGCCCTGCATGCGTGGCGGACGTGGCTCCCCACTGGTCGCCCCGCCGCCACGGCAGGCCTGCGGCGCGCCGCCCGCGCATAACCGCTCCCATCCCTGGCGCAGATTTAGTTTTGAATTATGAGTTTTAAGTTTTGAGTTGATTTTTATCGAAGCGACCGGAATGAAAGGCCGGTGCCTTCGATACACTGCGCCTTCGGCACAGCACTCAGGCACCTGTTTGGGTGGTCGCTGAGTGATTTTGCGAAGCAAAATTGTATCGAAGCGACCGGACGGCCGCGGCACAGGAACATCCGGAAAAAACCGCAAATTATCCCCCGAAAAGTTCCGTGAAATTCATTAAATTTGCCGCAAATCAAAAAATCGATTAAACCAATGGGAATGAATTTATTGTATGTTGTTTTGGCCGTAAGTATTTTGGCCTTGTTGTTCACTTGGTGGCGTTCGGCCTGGATAGGTAAGCAAGACTACGGAACCGACCGTATGAAACGCATCGGCGACCACATTCGCCGCGGCGCCATGGCTTTCCTGACGGCCGAATACAAAGTGCTCATCGTATTTATCATCATTGTTTTTGCCCTTTTGGCCTGGTCGGCCGACCCGCAAAAATCATCCTGGCTTATCGGCGTATCCTTTATTTTGGGCGCCATTAGTTCGGCTTTGGCCGGTTTTATCGGTATGCGCGTGGCCACCAAAGCCAATGTGCGCACCGCAGCCGCCGCGCGTTCCGGTTTGGGACGTGCCCTGGAAGTGGCTTTTACGGGCGGTAGCGTTATGGGCCTGGCCGTTGTGGGACTGGGCGTGTTCGGCATTTCGCTGCTCTTTATCCTGTATAGCGACATCGGTTGGGATGTGCAAAAGGTTATTACCGTGATCACCGGATTTTCGTTCGGTGCATCCTCCATCGCTTTGTTTGCCCGTGTGGGCGGTGGTATTTACACCAAAGCCGCCGACGTGGGTGCCGACCTGGTGGGTAAAGTGGAAGCCGGAATTCCCGAAGACCATCCGCTCAACCCCGCCACCATTGCCGACAATGTGGGCGATAACGTAGGCGACGTGGCCGGTATGGGTGCCGACCTGTTCGAATCCTATGTGGGTTCATTGATTAGTTCCATGGTTTTGGGCGCCGTGTTTATCGGTGCCGGCTACTTTACCGGAGACCATGCCCTCAATCCCGTATTCCTGCCATTGGCATTGGCTGCCGCAGGTATTCTTACTTCGATGCTCGGCACTTTCTTTGTCAAGGTAAAAGACGGCGGAAGTCCGCACAAGGCCTTGAACACGGGTGAAATCATCGCCGGCGTGTTGATGATTGTGCTGTCCTGGTTCCTGGTTGACTATTTCCTTCCCGAATCCTGGCAATCAGGCGGAAGAACTTATACGGCCACAGGCGTATTTGTAGCCATTGTTTTGGGATTGGTGGCCGGTATCCTCATCGGGCTTATTACCGAATACTACACCGGAACTTATAAAAAACCCGTTTGGCGCATCGTCAAACAATCCACCACCGGTCATGCCACCAACATTATTGCCGGCTTGGCCGTGGGTATGGAATCCA
>WGAP01000208.1 GCA_015494775.1 Flavobacteriales bacterium
GGTTTGGACTACCGCCACATCAATGTGTTGGTTCTGATTACCGAACTGGCGGGAAATGATGGGAAACTCAAAACCGTTATGACCTTAAAACCGAACGAAAAAGGCGAAGCATCCATCGACCTGGCACCGCATTTGCAACCCGGTCATAAATATGCCATTGAAGTCATCGGCTTGACCGATGCCGACAACGACCACGGCCTTTCGCGTACCATATTCACTACGGTTTACGTGCCCGAAAATCTGCCGGTGCGTGATGTGGAAGTCAGTGCCAAGGGAAGCGAGAAATCCGAATTGGGCTTCAAACCGTCGGTATTTCCCAATCCGGCTACGGACATGGTCAACATCACTTCGGACAAAGCAAACTTTACGGCACGTTTGTATAATACCGCCGGAATGGAAGTTGGTCAATGGAAAGCCAACGGTTTCAATCTGCAAGCCGGTATCAAAGGCCTGCCTGCGGGGGTTTACCTGATAAAAATTCAAACCGCCGACGGCGTACAAACGCGTAAATTGGTTATCCGGTAACGGATGAGTGTTTTTCTTGAATAATTTTAAAACCGCCTTCCGGTCCGGGAGGCGGTTTTTTTATTAAAAGACGGATATTTACTGGTAATAATTTATCTCTTAAAATATAACTTAGCACTATTATCATTACCATGTAATCCTTCTACTTGAATTAAGGTAGCTAAGATCAATTTATCGTCATTTAGCTTGTCTATTTCCAAGGCATAAGGTGAGTATTGATGGATATTACTTTCTGTTACATCGAAAACGAGAAGTTTATTACTTTCGTTAGGCCAATCATTTTCTATTTTCCAGGTGCCGTATTCGTAAAGGTCGTCATTATCATCATATAGAAAATAGTCTCCCGAAGAAACAAAAATCCATTTACCATTGCGTGGGTTGGAATCAATTATGTTTCCATTGATATCATAGTGTTCAACTTTATAGTAATGCCAGGGGTCTTTTGTAATAATCTCTTGGAGAGAAGGTTCGGGCTGTTCCTTTTTGCAAGAATGCAAAAAGGGCAACATAAATAGAATAAGGAACAAAAAAACGTGTTTTTTCATAGCTAAGGGTTTTAGGGGTTTTATTCAATACAAATATAATAATATTTTTTAAAAATCAAAAATGTATCGAAAAGGCAGATTCAACCCCCAAATGAAACTACTGACGGCGTACAAACGCGTAAATTGGTTATCCGGTAACGGATGAGTGTTTTTCTTGAATAATTTTAAAACCGCCTTCCGGTCGGGGAGGCGGTTTTTTTGGAGATATGCAATGAAAATGCGTGCCGGACCGAGCGGTAATGGGCCGAAGGGCAAGCCGGAGCGTAAGCGTGTTTTTGTGCCGCCGGCGGGGGCTCGCAGCGCAAGAGACCACGCCGGCGGCCTACAAAAACCGGCCTTGCCCGAGGGACATTGTAGCGGAGGGCCGGTTTCCCGAGCGCCCGAAGGGCGCGAGGGACACGCCCAAAAAATCCTAATCGAAAAGGCGTTTGATTTGTTCCTCATCGCCCACCACCAGAAGGATGTCACCTTCGGAAAAACGGTAATCGGCATCGCGAAGGAGTTGCATACCCTCGGCGGTTTTGCGCATCAAAACATTGATGTTGTGTTTGCGACGTAAGTCCAAATCGCGAAGACTTTTTCCGGCCATACGCCCGGGAACGCGCACCTCGACAATATAATTCCGCTTGTCGATTTCGAATTTTTCCAACAGGTTGGGATAGGAAATACGCTCGGCCAGACGGCGGGCGGTGGCCACCTCGGGCATGATAACCTCATCGGCACCGATTTGGAGGAAAATATCGCGTTGGATGTAGCGGTTCGCCTTGCCGACAATGTGCGGAACCTTCATCTTTTTCATCAATGCAATGGCCAAAATGACCGCTTCGAGATTACTGCTCATGGCCAAAACCACCGTGTCGAATTTGTTGATTTCGATTTTGCGCAATACATCCTCGTCCGTTACATCGGCCGTGATGGCTACGGTTACCTCGTCCTGAATGTCCCGGACTTTTTTCTCGTCGGAGTCAATGGCCATTACGCTATGTCCGTTGCGTGAAAGTTGAACGGCCAGTTCGAAACCGAAAGTTCCCAAACCGATGACGGCAATGTCCAATTTATGATGTTTCATAAGCGTTGGTTTTCCTAGAATAAAGTTCCTTCGGGATATTTGATGATGGGTTCCTTGCGGCGAATCAGGGTGGCCATGGCAAAGGAAGCCGGCCCTACCCTGCCGATAAACATCAGGGCGATAAGCACCCATTTACCCGCTACGGTCAAATGGGGCGTAATGCCCAAGGAAAGCCCAACGGTGCCCATGGCCGAGACCGCTTCGAAAAGGGCTTCTTTGAGCGTGATACCGTTATCCTGCAAAAGCAACAAGGTGCCGATGAAAATCACGGCAAAATAAATAACGGCCGTAGCAAAGGCCTTCATAATAAGCCGGTAACCGATGCGGCGGCGGGCATAAATCACCTCGGTCTTACCTTTGAGCACCGACAGAATGGAATAGACAATCACGAAAAAACTGGTGGTTTTGATACCCCCGCCTGTGGAGCCGGGTGATGCGCCGATAAACATCAGTAACATGAGCAGGAAAATAGACGGATAATGCAAAATATTCATATCCACCGAATTAAATCCCGCCGTGCGAGCCGTAACAGACTGAAAAATGCTATCGGTGATGCCCATACGGCCACCTTCGAACCAATAGAGCATAACGGCACCTGCCACAATCAATAAAACAGTGGTTATTAAAACGACGCGTGAATGTAAACTCAAACGCCGTTTTCCTTGACGTAAGAGCATTAATTCAAAAATAACATAGTAACCCAATCCACCGATAATAATGAGCGCGGCTACGGTGTATTTGATCAAAGGATTTAGCCCTATCAAACTGGTGTCGAAGGTGGAAAAGCCGGCATTGCAAAAGGCCGAAACGGCATGAAATAAACCGTGCCAAGCGGCTTGTCCGGGCGAGAATCCTTCGTACAGGAAGCCGATGGTCAAAAGGATAAAACCGATAAATTCGGTTACAAAGGTTATTTTGAGAATATTTTGCAACACGTGGGAACCGTCGTAGAAAGTTCCTTCTTGCAAAGCCGTAAATTTTACCCTGTCACGCAGGCGTAATTGTCCGCGCAGCGCTAGCATAAAAGACGATGTAAAGGTCATAATGCCAATGGCCCCCAATTGCATGAGCAACAAAAGGGCTATTTGGCCCCAAAGATTAAAGCCCGTGGTGGAAACCGAAGTAAGTCCCGTAACACAAACCGCCGATGTGGATTCAAAAACGGCGTCGGTAAACGGTAAACCGTTTTGATGCTCCACCGGCGGAATCAAAAGCAATATGCTACCCAACAGAATAAGCCATCCGAAAGACAATATCAATGAATGCCAAGGATTGAGCCGGTCGCGGATTTTATGCCACATGGCAATGCGTGTTTCATTACAAAGCTACGGAATATCGTGGCATATTAAAATATCTAAAAACAGGTATCAAGTATCATTTTCCTTCCCCGGGAGCGGGTCTTGAATAATGTAAAGGTGCGGTTCCTTGCGGGCATATTCGGGTTGGAGATTGACGTGATTGATATGAAATTCTTTTTGAAGGATTTGCTCGATTTGTTCGCAAATCCTGTCGAATTCCGAAAGCCGGATGTCGTCCTTGAAAGCGATGTGTGCTTCGAAATGGGTTTCGTTTTCGTTCAATTGCCAGATGTGGATATGATGAATATTTTTGATGCCGGGCAATTGGGTTAGCCGGCGGTTGATCTCGTTGATTTGGACGTCTTTGGGCGCGAATTGCATCAGAATGCCGAAAGATTCGTACCAGAGTTTGGCTCCCAAATAAATCAAATAGGCGGCAATGGCCGTTGCCAGCAGGGCATCAATGCCGTAGAAGCCGTAGTAACGCATAATCAACCCACCGATAAGCACGGCCACCGAGGTGAGCATATCCGAAAACAAATGCCAATAAGCGGCTCGCATATTGAGGTTGCCTTTGGCGCCATGGCTGAGCAAAAGGACGCTTATGCCATTGGCCGCAATGGACAATAATGCCAACCATATGACCAAACCCGATTCCACCGGACGCGGATGAAGCCAGCGCCCTACCGATTCCACAATCAAATAAACGGACACCCCTATCAAAGTGGCCGCATTGATAAAAGCTGCCACGATTTCGGCCCGCTTGTAACCGTAGGTTTGGCGGATATTCTGCCGGCGGGTGCGCGAAACCCTGTGGGCAATATAGGCAATGAGCAACGCCAATACGTCGGAAAAGTTATGCAAGGCATCGGAAAGCAATGCCACACTACCCGACCAAAGTCCGCCGATAATCTCTCCTACGGTTATCAGTACATTGAGCAAAACCGTGTAGGTGAGTTTGCGGCCCGACAAATCATGATGGTGATGATGTCCCATAGGGCAAAATTAGTTTATTTACGAGATAAGAAAAAACCGCCCCTCTGGGGCGGTTTTCCAAATAATGCGCATCCGGTTTATTGGAACAACCAAAGCGGTTGCCAATATTCGGTGATTTGATCGATATTGGGGTTACGTTGCACCTCACTACTTTCGGGATAAACCGCACGGGCGGGCCATTCACCTGCCGGAATTTCCGTGGAGCGGTTCATGGGGAAATCCAGGTCGGTAAAAATGTTGGCATCGTAATCGTAACGGCGGATGTCCGTCCAGGGTTCGGGGCTTAAAATCAAAGCGATGTATTTTTGGTTCATGATATGTTCCAAATCCAGCGAAGCGGCATTACCGCCCAAGCCCACGGATGCTTCGGCCAAATAGGCGGTTTGGTCGGCCGCATCAACGCCCAGTTTGTCCATACTTGCCGTAATGCCTTCGATGTAGGCATCATAGGCGGCTTGGGTAGCGCCGTTTACCAAAAACTGTGCTTCGGCTTCGATAAATTTGGCTTCCTGATAGGAAAGCAACACAACGGGACCGTTTTCGGCCGAATAGAAATTATCGGCCAAATCGGCAGTAGCAGGCTGACCGTTAGCGTCGTTTCCCCCGCTTCCGTTAACGGCACCGGTATAAACCGTTCCACTACCTACATCGGCAATTAAAGGCAAACGAGGGTCAACGGTGATACTCGTAAACGGATAGTCCGTACCGTTCATTTTGTCAATGAGCTGTTCGCCCCACAACACACTCAGGTTACCCGTACGGCGGGCAGCCACCACGCTGGTGTACCAAGGGTTGCGGTAGGTTTCGTCGTAGAACACCTGCATATCATCCTCATTGGATGTAAACCCGTTTTGCAAGGCGGTCAAGGCATCCGAAGCAGCGGATGAGCTACGCTTGGTCATATGAATGTAAAGGCGGGCTTTGATCGTATAGGCCGCTTTGATCCATTTGTCCAAATCGCCACCGTAAATAATATCCTCGGAGCCGGGTTCAATGCCGGTGCCCTGCGCTTGCAGGTTGGCAATAGCATCATCCAACAAGTTAAGCAATGCCGGATAAATATCCTGCATGGCATCGGGCTTGGGATAAGGATTATCTACACCTTGGGCGGCTTCCGAATAAGGAATATCACCCCATTGGTCGGTAGCCATCTGAACGGCCAAGGCCTCGATAACCTGAGCGATGCCCAGGTAATGTTTATTGCCGGATTCGGCGGCTCTTTTTTTGATAATAACCAGGTTATTAAGAATATTATCATATAGCTTGTACCATGCTCCACCCAACGATATGCGTTCGTGGGTATCGGCACCACCTATATGATAACTGGCAATTTGTTGATCATATTCACCGACATAACGGGCAATGGCATATTGCATGTCGGCCAATTTAACTTCCACATAAGGAAGTTGGGTTTTGATACTCACTTTTTCATCATCGATGTAGTTAGAGGGGACGTTTACATCGAAAAATCCTTGCTTACAACTATTAAGCGCAAGGAGCGTGAATATCATCAGAATACTGAATTTTATCTTTTTCATGATCTTGAATTTTACATATTAGAAATCAACATTCAGTCCGAAACTGAAATTGGTGGTAAGCGGCGTACTATAACCGATAAATCCGTAGATGTTACTACCGGCAGCATAAGTACTTCCTTCGGGATCCCAACCTTGGTTTTTGGACCAAAGCACATAATTACTCATGGCAAAATCAAAGCGTACGCGTTTGACAAAACTATTGCTCAACCATTTTTTGGGTAAGTTATAGGACAAGTACAGGTTTCTTAGTTTGAGCCATGAGCCGTCTTCGAGCATGGTTTCGGCCGCCCACGTGTTGCGGGTATAACGATACCAATACTCGTTCAAAGTGGCAGGCGTAGTGTTTGGCACATAGTTTCCGCCACCGGCATCCTGCACACCTTCCCAGAGTTTTTCCACGTAGCGTTCTTCGGTGGCTTTTGCGTTTCCGTTACGGATAGCGGTTCGTCGGAAATCATCGAACACATCTCCGCCTTTTTTGTATTCGAGTACAAAGCCGAATGAAACATTACCAAGACGGAAATGGTTACCAATGCTTCCTATCCAATCAGGAAAAGCATTTCCTACCAACTTACGTTCCGACCAATCGATTTGCGGACGTCCATGGGAATCCAAAATCAACTGCCCGTCATCGGTGTACTTCCATGTATAGCCGTACAATGCTCCCAGATAATCGCCCACATAGAGCTTATTGATAATCACAGGAGTAGTACCGCCTCCAAAGTAAACTCCGTCTTCGATATTTTCATTCAATTTGATAAGCTTGCCATGGTTATTCGAATAGTTTACAGTGGTTCGCCAGGAGAAATTATCTTTCTCTAACCAATAGGCAGATACCGTCAATTCATCTCCCCAGGCATGCAATTCACCAACATTTCCATAGATTTTAGTCAAACCACTACTATAAGGTGTATATGTGTCTCTCAAAAGGTCCTTGTTGTATCTGTCATAATGCGTGTAATCAATACGAAATCTGTTATCAAAGAAGCGTAGGTCGAATCCTGCTTCTTTGGTGGATTGACGTTCAGGACGGGCATCGGGGTCACCGATATGTGATAATCTTAGGGTTGCGGGTACCCCGCCGGGTAATGTGTTTGTAATAACATAGAACGACCCCAAACTACCGGGTCGGGCTTCTTTTCCCACTTCACCATAGGAAAGGCGAAGTTTACCGAATGAGAAAAATTTCTGTTCCTTATCTATCCAGTCGTTAAATATAAAAGATAAACTGGCCGAAGGATAAAAATAGGAACGGTTTTGTCGGGCAAAGGTGGAACTCCAATCGTTACGTCCGGTAACATCCAGGAACAAGCGGTCTTTGTAATCCAGACGAATATCGGAATATAACCCGATCAAACGGTGGCGTAATGTTCTTTCGCCGGAAAACAGGTTTTTTGTATTGGAAATATGATTGAAATCAGGAACAATGAGTCCTTCTCCTCTTACCCATTCGTAGATGGATTTGCCCGCAAAAACTTCCTGTCCAACACTAAAATGGAATTGCAGGTCTTTATTGATATCTTTATCGTAATTTAACTGCGTATTGGAATATAACTGACGGTATTTGAAGTTGGCATTATATACAAAACCGTGTACCTGAGTACCCACATCCAAATCCGGTGGAACAAAACGATTGCGTCCGCTTGTATAAGCATCTACGCCACCGCGGAAGGTCAAATTCCAAGCAGAACTCAAATCATAACGTAATTTCATATTGTTAATAAAGCGATTCACTTCGGTATGCATACCGCTGACATCGGCAAAGTATCGCGGGTTGTCGATCCAATAAGGCGTATAGTTCCAGGATTTACCGTTGGGTCCAAACTCGCGGTCGAGCGGTACCGAGGTGCTCCAATAAGCCAAAGAACTCATAATGGATTTATCCCCGTTATTGGGCAGTTTACTACGCGTATAAATATAATTGGAAGCCAATTCCACGTTAACTTTTTTGGAAATTTGATAATCGCCTCGAATACGGAACGATGTTTTATTGTAGGAGGTAAAGGGAACAATACTTTTGGCGTTTACATTGGCCAAGGAGAAATAATAGTTGTATTTGTCCTGCCCGCCGCGGACACTAAAATTATTGTCATAGGTTATTCCCGTACGGAACAATTCCTTATAAATGTTATGGAAACGAATTGAGGGATCATTGTCCTCAGCATAACTGGGCCCCCAGGTATGGAAGGAATAAGTCGTATGGGGATTGATAATCCAAACGCCTTTGCCGTCTCCGTAATCCCGCGGTTGGTTAGGTACGATATTGGGATTGTTCGGATCCAAAGTTATTTTGGCAGCGCGACGGTAACCTTCGCGCCATTTGGTTTGGGGTTGGAACCATTTGGTAATCCGGTTGGTGGTTACTTTCGAACTGAAAGTAAAGGTAGGGGTTCCTTTAATACCTTTTTTGGTAGTAATCAGCAAAACCCCATTAGCTCCACGCACCCCGTACAATGAAGTAGCGGCGGCACCTTTAAGCACCGTAACACTTTGAATATCATCCGGGTTAATATCTACTCCGCGATTAGCAAACGAAAATTGATTGGCCACATTAGGAGCATTGGTTCCTGCGCTGGGGAGGGCATTGCCTCCATAAAAAACATCGTTGGAAATGGGCACCCCGTCAATGACGATCAAGGGTTGGTTACTTTGGCTCGGGTCAATGGAGTTCATCCCCCGAATCAGGATATCTACACCGGCACCGGGTGTTCCGGATGTCTGATTAATGCTCACCCCTGCCACTTCGCCTTTGATGGCATTAAAAATGTCGGTCTCGGGCGTTTTGAGGTTGCCGGTTTTGATTTCCTGAATGGAATAACCGATGGCCTTTTCTTGCTTTTTGATACCCATAGCGGTGATGACCACCTTGTTGAGGATTTCGGCCGAAGGAACCAACGAAACATTATAAGTTCCCGCCTTGCCGATTTTGATTTCCTTGGTCTTGTAGCCAAGGTAGGAAAACTGCAAAACGCTACCCAAAGGAACCGAAATATTGTACCGGCCGTCAAAGTCGGTGGCAGTTCCCTTTTGGGTGCCTTTAATCAATACGTTTACCCCGGGGAGTGCTTCCCCGTTTTCGTCGGTAACCGTACCGTGTACCGCTACTTCCTGGGCCCACATTACAAGCCCCAGAAACATAGCGAACAATGCGGAAGTTAGTTTGTATCGCATAACACTTAGGGTTTAATTTGAAGTAAATATACTATTTCTCAAAAACAAAAACAATGATTTTCGCGTAAACAGCACCAAAATGCCCTATTGTTTGAACTTCACGGCCGTTCCATAGGCCAGAATTTCCGACGCGCCTTGCATGATCATCGAAGTGGTCAGACGGACGTTTACAATGGCGTCGGCGCCCATTTCACGGGCGTGTTCCACCATACGTTGCAGCGCTTGCTCGCGCGATTTGGCTTGCAAGGCGGTATATTCCGAAATTTCGCCGCCCACCAGATTTTTCAATCCGGCAAGGAAATCATTGACAAACATACGTGCCCTGACGGTGCTTCCGCGGGCAATACCCAAAACTTCCCCGATTTCCTGTCCGGGAACCGTTTCGGTTGTGGTAACCAATAGTCGTTTTTCCATAGGGTTAAAATTTTATCCCTAAATATAACGTATTTTGAAATAACGCGGCCTGCGGGACCTAATTTTTTTATTTTTTGGCGCTTCGGAGCCCCATGCGGGTCTCCTACGCTTCGCCGGTGAGCCCGTCCTTGCGGCCGGTCTCACCGGACGTTGATCCCGACATTGCTTGCGCAATGTACGGGACAGGTTTCGCGAGCCCTGCGGTCTGCCGCGGGCCTCGGAACCCTTCGGTTTCCTCGGCGGTCGGCGAACCCGCAAGGCGGTTTCGCCTTTTTGTTTTATTGTGTTGATAACCGGACATTTAACCCATTTGTAGAGACGCCCAAATTGGGCGTCTCTACGGGATGTATGGGAAACGAATTAAATTCGCGCCAGGGATGGAAGCGGTATGAGCCGCCGGCGGTGCCGATGGTTTTCCGCCCGGCGGAGGCGACCGGCGGAAGCCCCACGCACGGGCGGGCGCGGGCGCGCGGGCACGCGCGCCCGCGCAAAACCACGGCATCCGCCAAGGCGAATATAAGCGGACAGCCCGACGGGCGCCGCGTGATTGCGCCGCGGTGTAAACGAAAGTGAAGCAACGCGGCTTGCAAGAACGCGTGCGGCCGGGCGCCCCAATAAAATTAACTATCCGTAAACCATACCCGCAGTCCGTATTTTGCCGTGGCAGGCGGATTTCCTAATTTTGCGGCGAAATTTAGAATTAATCCAAATAGATGAAAATCACGCGGGATACCAAAATCGGGAAGTTGCTGGAAACGGACGAGCGGATGCCGGATGTGTTGGTGTCCCTATCGCCGGCCTTTAAGAAACTGACCAATCCCTTGCTACGCAAGCACGTGGCGCCGCGCGTGAGCATCAAAGACGCCGCACGCATCGGCGGAATGACGCCCAACGAATTTCTGCGCCGTTTGGAAGAAGCGGGATACGAAGTGGAATACTCGCCGGAAGACGAAGCCGCCCGAACGGATGCCGAATGCAAGCAAGCGGCCCGATACCGCATACAAACTTTCGACGCAAGACCCTATTTGGATGCGGGCAAAGACCCTTTCCCTGCCATTCAGGAAAAATTGCGCGGTTTGGCATCCGGTGAGGCCTTGGAAGTGGTTTTGGACTTTGCCCCCTTGCCGTTGATTGAGATTTTCGGCAAAGCCGGATTCCATCATTGCCTACGTCATGAGCCGGACGGAACGGTGCATACCTTGTTTTTCAAACCGGAACAACCAAGGGGTTTTTGGCGCCGGCTACGAAGGCGTTGGCGCGGAGGTAGCGGGCAAGCACAACGCGCGGAAAAAACCTTGCCGGCATCACCGGAAACCCAAGTGCTCGGGCCCGGGGTTTTCGAATCGAAACTGCAAGAAGCCGGCGACCAATTGCGTCGCCTGGATGTGCGGGGGCTTGAAATGCCGCAACCCATGATGCGCATCCTGGAAGTTTTGCCTTCCCTTCAAGACCACGAAGCCCTGTTGGTGGAACACGAACGCATTCCGCAATATCTTTTGCCCGAATTGGCCGAACGCGGATTTTCCATAGCCGCCCGGACGGCCCCCGACGGGCATATTCAATTGTTGATTTTCAAAAAGAAAACCCGATGACCAAACTCCATACCGACAATGCGCCCGATATTAGTGTGGTAAAACCGCATTTTTTGTTTGGCGCCGTGGCCTTTCTGGCGGCGGTGGCCTTGATGATTGCCGGACGCACGCATCTTTTGGGGCCCTACTATGACAATAAAATCCTGGCGGTGGTGCATGTTAATCTTTTGGGCTGGGCCATGATGCTCATTTACGGTTCGCTCTATCAATTGGTGCCCGTGGTGTTCGAAGCGCGGGTATTTAGCGAGCCCTTGGCCAAAGTTACCTTTTGGATTACGGGGCTGAGCGTGGCTTTGATGGGCTATGCTTTTTGGTCGGGGCGTTTGGAAGGCTTCCTGCCCGTAGCGGCAAGCTTGATGTATGCGGGTTTGTTTATGTTCGGTTTCAATATTGCCATGTCCTATCGCCAAGCGCGGCTCAAAAACATCAAATCCTTTTTTATCATGGCCGCCATTTTTTGGCTTTTTATGACGCAAACCGAAGGTTTGCTGATGGCCTTCAATTTCAAATACGGATATTACGAAGCCGGCAATTTATATCACCTGAAAATCCATGCCTTGATGGGGTTGGTGGGTTTTTTCCTGATGATGATTTTCGGGGTGGGCACCACCCTGGTTCCCATGTTTTTGGTTTCGCACAAGCACAGCGAACGTCCGCTATGGCCGGCCTTTTTGCTACACAACGGCGGTGTGGCGATTTTGGTGCTGAGTTGGTTGTTTTTTCCGGGGAAGGTTTGGAACGCGGCCGGGTGGTTGATGATTACGGGCGGCATCGGTTTTTATCTCAAATTCGTGGCCGACGCCTACCGCAACCGCTTCAAACGCATCCTGGACGAAGGCATGAAACCCACCATGCTGATGTTTGTTTTCCTGTTGATACCCATAGCATTGAGCGGGGCCTTGCTTTGGCAAAAAAATCCCTACGGGCCTACGGGCATGATGCTCAGTATGCTCCTGGGTTTCAGTATGATTTTCGGCGCGATCAACCTGATTATTTTGGGGCAAACCTACAAGACCATTCCGTTTATCATTTGGTTGGAACGTTACAAACCCTATGTGGGTAAATACCAAATTCCCTTGCCGCGCGAAGTGTATTGGGCCAAACTCTCCCTGTGGCAATTCCGGCTTTATGTATTGTTTTTGGCGCTGTATGCAGCGGGCGTTATCAGTCGAAATTTTGTAATTTTGGACATCGCTTTAATTCTTTTGGCCACAGTGGCCGTGATGTATAATGTGAATATGCTCAAAATGTTTTTCCACAAACCCGTTCTCAAACCTTTACCCGACAAAAAATAAGCTTATGCAGTTGAAAAATACATTTAGTTTGGTGCTCCTCGGATTGTTCGGAAAGAAAAAATCCGATCCGGATAAATCATCGTCCCATCCCGACGATAAACAGGAAAAAACTTCCGGTGCGACCACTAAGGGTCAGGCCAAATCGGATGAAGAAATCCGCAAGGTGGAAGACCATATTTACGAATTGCTCAAACAGGTTATCGACCCGGAAATAGGTTTGGATATTATCAATCTGGGCCTGGTCTATAACATTGTTTACGACGGCAAAAAGCATATTTACATTGAAATGACGCTATCCACGCCGGCCTGTCCGCTCAGTGACGCCTTGGTGCAAAACGTAAAAAACATCATCGAAAAATATTACCCGGGCTACACCGTGGATGTGGAATTGACCTTCGACCCGCCCTGGGACACCTCGATGATTAGCGAAGAAGGCAAGCGCCACTTGGGAATGCTTTGATGCTTGAACAATTTTTTATGAGATAAAAACCGGCATTCATTCGCCGGATTTTTTTCGATTAGCGGTGAAGCCCTTCGCGTATCCAACGGATGCGCCAACGGGCGATTTGTTCATTTACCGGCTCGGCGTGCATACACATCAGTCCGAAAGCCAAAGGGCTCATCCGGTAGTCCATCACCGTGCGACTGTGAAAATCGGCAAATACAGGACGGATATGATGTTCGGGAACCTCGCCGGCTTGCTGCAATACATTTAGCGTGCGTTCCAGTGCGCGGGCAAATTGTTCCTCGGTTTCCAAACCCAACAAGCCGAACACGTCCGAAGCATAGAGATGCATACGACTGTCGGCCAACATTTCCAAGAAATCGGCCACAAAGCGGGGCATTTGTCCGTAAATATCGGGTAGGTTGGTTGTCATCGCCTCAGGTTTTTCAGTTGTTCATACAATTTTCGTTCTTCGTCGGTCAAATGCTCGGGCACGCGAATTTGCACCGATGCATATAGGTCGCCGAATGCGCCTTCGCGTCCGTAAACGGGCAAACCTTTGCCACGGATACGAAGCGTTTTTCCGCAGGATGTTCCGGCGGGCACGGTCATTTGAACGGTTCCCGTGGGTGTTTGTACGGGTACCTTGCCGCCCAACACGGCCGTCAGGTCGTCCACCGTTACCGACGTGTACAGGTCGCTGCCTTTGCGCACATAGCGCGGGTCGTTTTCGGTGTGGATGGTAATGTACAAATCGCCGGCAGGGCCGCCGTTGATGCCCGGGCCGCCCTTGCCCGGAATTTTGATGATTTGGCCCTCGTAGGCACCCGGCTTGATGCGGACACGGATTTTTTTGCCGCCCAAATCGATGATACGTGTGGCGCCGTGCATCACTTCATCGAAACTTAACGTCATTTCGGCATGTAAGTCCCGTCCCTTACGGGGGACATTGGAACGTGTGCTTCGCCGGCCGGCCGTTCCGAAACCGCCAAAGCCGCCGAACAAGTCGAAAATATCGCCCAAATCACCCAAGTCGCCTTCGTAATAGTATTGGCCTCCGCCACCGAAACCACCGCTTCCGAAGCCGCCGAATCCCGACTTGCGGGCTTGTTCCTGCGCCTTTTTGTATTCGTCGTACTGACGCCAATACATACCCACTTCGTCGTATTTCTTACGGTTTTCGGGGTTACCCAACACTTCGTAGGCCTCGTTGATTTCCTTGAATTTTTCCTCGGCTTCTTTATCGCCCTTGGTGCGGTCGGGATGGTATTTACGGGCCAGTTTGCGGTAGGCCTTTTTTATCTCATCCTGCGAAGCATCCTTGGCTACGCCCAGTATTTTGTAATAATCCTTGAATTTTTCTTCCATACGTCATCCATTTTATTCCTGCACCTTATCAACAATGTTTCAAAGCATTCATGTCGTTTGCTTGCGGAACTCCGTTTCGGCACGTTGACGAAAGTTATCGATTTTTTTGCGGATTTCGTCCGCATTGCCGCCCAAGGTTCCGGCAATTTCTTCGGGGCTGAATTGTTCCAGGAAATGCAATTGAAGCACCGCTTGGTCGGTGCGGTTTTCATCGCGTATCAATCCGGTGATGATTTCATCCACCTTTTCGGCCTCCAATTGCTCGTTGACCTTGTCAATCAATTCGTTATCATTCAGCACATCCTCGGCAAAATAGATTTCTTCGATTTGGTCTCCGGGAACTTGGGGCGCACCGGTTTCTCCTGCAAATTCTTCGATGTGTTCTTCACCTTCGGCCTCGGCACCGGTTTGTTCAAATGTCGCCAAGATTTCTTCGGCAATGCCAAACAGCAGGGCATCCATATCTTCGGGGCCGTATTGTTTGGGGTCGAACACGGCATAAAAACGTTTTTCCACCGCTTCGACCAAGGCAGGCAATTGGGCTTTGATTTGTTTTTTGGTCAGTCCCAAGGTTTTGAGACGTGTTTTCAGGTATTTACGCACCGCTTGCAAGGCATTTTTAACCTTTTTGGCATAGCGGGGTTTGGTTTCCCGCTCTTCTTGCCCCTGCATATCGTCCACCAGCAGTGCGAATTGATTTTTCCATTTTTGCTGACGATAGCGCTTGCGTTTGTACAGGTAATCCTTACGTTCGTGCGCCAATTGGCGTTTTACGGTTTTCTTAAATTCGGCAAAGGCCTTGCGCAAAGCGGCCACCGGATCGCGGTCGGTTTCCACGATGCGAATGTCTTTGCTCTGCATGTTGATGCCGATGCTCACGCGGTATTCCTTATCCTTATTGAACTTTACTTCCAGCAGCAAATCCTTGGGATATTTTTTGAATAATTGCTCGTAATAATCTTTTTTGGATTGAATAATCCTTCGCACTTCCTCGATGTAGGGTGCTTCCAGTTCGTTGAAGTTGTAAATTTCCAGATGTAACATAGATGATTTTTGTTTTTTAAAGATACGTTTTTTGATGTTTTCAACAATCGCATTTGGGTGAAAATGAAAATAATCCCGGCGCGGCCGAAGCTTTGCCGGGATTACCGAACAAAGCCGCGCTTATTTGCCGGCCTTTTTGAAAAACAGCCGTTCTTTGAATGCTGCAATTTTGGCTTTCAGGTCGTTGAACTTGCCTTGGGTTTCTTCTTTGTTTTCGATGGCTTTTTTCAACACGTCGATGGCATCGGCCAATTCCTTGTATTCTTTGTCGCGTTTACCGTAACCCAATGCTTCGGCCAATTTGAGTTGGTAATCAGCATTTTCCAGGTAATTTACGGCCGTTTTTTCCTTGTCTTTGTCCTTGCTTTCCATGGCTACGGCTGCGGCTTTGATGTATTCCTCGGCTCGCAACACGGGCAAAGGAATATTACTGTCCACCACCAGCAAGGTATTCAAGGCATTGACCAGCACAGCCGATGCTTCGTCTTTTTTACCTTGGCTCATCAGGTTGACAGCCAATTTAATGGCATCGGGATAGGTGGCCAAGGGCAAGTATGTGGTTTTGACCACAATTTCACTGGCCAAATCGTTCAGAATTTGACGGGCTTGTTGGTAATAGCCGTCATCCATGGCTTTTTGAGCCGATTCCACGGCGGCATAAACGGCCGGAATGTCGGCTATCAGATCGCGCGTCTCATAGTTGACGTCCACCGGAATCAAGGCCAACTTGGGGTCTTTGGCCATCAGCACTTCCAGTTGCCCGACGATTTTGGCCAAAAGATCTTCGGCTTCTTTATCCTTGTCTTTGGCAATCAGATCAACGGCCTTTTGCGTTTCGGCCAATATTTCCAAGGCCTGTTTGATGTTGGCCGTATCGGCTTTTTGTTGTTGTTTTACTTCACCTTGTACATTAGCCGCCACATTTTCTTGCATTTGCTTGTCCGTCATGGCGGACTTGGCGGGCTTTTTAGCGCCTTTGTGAATTTGTTCGGTTCTCATTTTAGGTTTTGATTTCTCGGTTTTATCGGTTGATTCATTCGTTTGTTGACAGCCGGCCAAAAGTGCCAGCATCAGGACTATACTTACCAGCTTTTTCATCATAAATTATTTTTTATTCGTTTTGGTAAACAAGCGTTCTTTGAATGCTTTCAGTTCATCCGACAATTTGTTCAACACTTTTCGGGTTCGTTTTTCCCGTTCTTTTTCGATATGCGATTTCAGGGATTTAATCACATCATGCAGGTCTTTGTATTCCTTGTCTTTTTTGCCGTATCCCATTTTTTCGGCCAAGGTCAATTGATAATCGGCCGCATCAATCAAAGCCAAAAGTTGTGTTTTGTTTTCCTTGAATTTTTTGTCGTTATCCATCACTTTCAAGGCCTCTTTGACATATTCTTCGGCCCGTAAAACGGGAAGCGGTATAACTTCTTGACGGATAACCAACGTATTGAGTGCCTGCACCAATACGGCAGCAGCTTCTTTCGTTTTGTCTTGCCCCATCAGTTTGGCTGCCAATTTCATGGCATCGGGATAGGTGGCCATGGGCAAATAAGCGGTTTTGACTACAATTTCGCTCGACAAATCGTTCAAAGCCCATTTGGCGGTTTGATAATAACCTTTGTCAATGGCTTCGCGTACGGCTTTCATTATGTCATCCACCGTTTTGGGATCGGTTACCACATCGTGCACTTCGGTAGTGGCACTCACCGGAATAACGGCCAAATCGGGATTTTGGGCCAGCAGAATTTCCAACTTACCGATGATGTTGGCCAGTTTCTTTTGCGCTTCGTCTTTTTTCTTTTGCGCAATCAGCGAAATAACATCCTGCGTTTGATTCAGAATCTCAATGGCTTTGTCCGTTTCCGTGGTTTTGGCGGCTTCGATGCCTGCATTGACGTTCTTTTGAACGCGTTCTTGCATATCACGGTTCGAAATACCCGTTTTGTTCACCGGTTGATTTTGGGCCAGCGTGACTCCCCACGCAAATCCCACGAGCAATAATGCGATTAATTTTTTCATTTTTTTCGTTTTTTTTGTTTAACATAAAAATCCATATCCCTCATCATCAAAAGCATTGCCACAAGTGTATTTACGACAAAATGTGTTTTTTCTGTCAGTTAAAAATGCCAATTTGACCCTTTTATTTTTTTGGGCGTGTCCCTCGCGCCCTTCGGGCGCTCGGGAAACCGGCCCTCCGCTACAATGTCCCTCGGGCAAGGCCGGTTTTTGTAGGCCGCCGGCGTGGTCTCTTCCTCCGGGAGCCCCCGCCGCCGGCACAAAAAACACGCTGCGCTCCGGCCTGCCCTTCGGGCCATTACCGCTCGGTCCGGCACGCATTTTTTTACATCCGTAATCTTCCTATCTTCGTTTCCTGTAACAAACCGCAATGATGCTACCGGTAGCTACGGTCATTCTCGCCGGCGGACAAAGCCGCCGTATGGGTGCCGACAAGGCCTTGTTGCCTTGCCGTGGAACCATTTTGCTCGACATCGCCCTGCAAACGGCCGCGCAAACCGGTTTTCCGGTCTTTGTAAGCACCGCACCGGGCCGAACCTATGCCTTGCCCGAAGGCATTCGCGTCATTCCCGACCGTTATGCCGGCATCGGGCCTATGGGCGGTATAGCTTCGTGCTTGGAACAAATCCGGGCCCAAACCTTTGTTTTTTTGCCCGTGGATATGCCCTTGCTCACCGCCGATTTGCTCCGCGATATGTTGGACGCCCTGCCGGCCGACAGCTTGGCGCTGAGCGTGCAAACGACCAAAAGGCATTATCCGCTTCCGTTGGTGCTCAGAGATGCTGCCTTGCCTCACCTACACCGGTTGATTGCGCAAAAACATTACCGGCTTTACGGCCTGTTTGACCGAATTCCCGCCAAAATCATTGTCCGCCCCGCTTGGGAAC
>WGAP01000209.1 GCA_015494775.1 Flavobacteriales bacterium
AAAAAGAGTAACTAATAAATGTGCTAAAAGCGTTGGAATGCACAATACTGTGATCACTGGTGAAAAAATATCTGGAAAAATTTGTATCGGGCTGAATTTGTTGAATTTCATACCCCAATCCGAAACTGATGGCTGATTTTTTGGAAATCATAAAATTCACGCCAAAACCGGGTTCAAATATGAATCCACCCATATCAAACGAAATGATGCTAAAAGAATAACCACCCTTAAAAGAAAAGAAAGGAGAAATTTTACCTTTAAGCGGGTAAGCCCGGAAATTAGCATACACAGGAACAACAAGTGAGGAGATATCATAATAGAATCGCACCCCAGTTCCAATGCCGAAATAAAAATGCGGATTGATATGATAACCCGTTATAATATCAAATTTTATTCTATCCACTCCCCAAAAACCATTACCGATTTGATAACCGAATTCCACAACTTCTTTGAAACCGGTTTGTAGCCCCAAACCGCTTGAAGGCCTCAATGTAAAATATTGATTTCTTTTTCTGGTATAAGCAAAATTGTTAGCTAAAATGTTTTCGCTTGTTGTTTGATCATTGAAAAATTTGTTAGGCCCTAATGTTTTTTTGCGGATATTTTGGAATGATAAATAGGCAATATCCTGTTTCTGTTGTTGTCCGAAAGCAACAAAGAAGACCGTTATCAAAATAAAGGAAGTTAAAAACTTTTTCATGTAAATTATTTTTTAAGTTAATTATAGCTATTTAAAAGTGAGTTGATGCCGAATGATTTCGAAGGGGTGAAACATCATCAATTAAACTTGTAATTGTAGTTATGCAAATTAAACAAATTTTGTAATATGTGTCAAGTTTCTATGCATTAATAAAATTATCGGAATGATTTTTTATATGGTTTGACAGTTAGAAAAAAACAATAATTTAAGTTCCCGAAATTCAATCCGTAATTTCTTTATCGAAACTTCCGATAAGCGGGGCGTGGTCCGAAGGTTTGATTTTGTTTTTGCGGCGGGGCCACATATCCACTTCCACATCGCGCAAAAAAGGCAAAGCGGCCGGACTAACCAGCAGGTGGTCGATGCGCATGCCTTGGTTTTTCCAAATTTTGGCCCCCTGATAATCCCACCAAGTGTATTGGACGGTGTCGGGGTGCAGGTGGCGAAATCCGTCGATAAAGCCCAGGGCAATAAGTGCTTGAAGTTTGGCCCGTTCTTGGGGCAAGGTGCCGATGCTGCCGGCCAAGGCCAGCGGGTCGTAAACATCGCGATCGTCGAAGGTGATGTTAAAATCGCCCGTGATCAATACGCGGTCGGTTTGTAAATCGTAGGATGTTTTCAACAATTCGGTCAGTTGGTCATACCACTGCATTTTGAACCGGAATTTGTCGGTTCCCGGCAAATCGCCATGCGGGCCGTAGATGTTCCAAACGTACAGTTTCCCAAAGCGGGCGCGAATGATGCGGGCCTGTGCGTCCAACACGGGCCGGTTAAAGCGGGTTTGCACATCGTCGGGTTGCATTTTGCTGCAAATACCCACGCCGTTGTAGCGTTTTTGGGGATTGATGTGACATTCAAAACCGCGGTTTTCGAAGAATTCGGCGGGAAATTGTTCGGCCGTGGCTTTGAGCTCTTGCATGGCCAAAATATCAATGTCATCACCGCGCCGGTCGAGCCACAGCCCGATCAATTCGGTGCGCGAACGGACGGAGTTTACATTGTAGGAAGCCAGACGCATCAAGGACATAGTGATTGGGATTTGAAATAAATTTAAGTAAAAAAATTATTGCGAATGGAAAGCCAGAGCAATAATTTTAATTTTGCTTATCTTTAAATCGGAAAACAAAGCGGTCTTGCAACTGAGGTTTTGGATTTTGGGGGCATTAATGTTTATGCCGTATTGGTATCGTGCGCAAACCGGAGCGGGCGATAAGGATACGTTAGATACTTTTTTGAGGCAAATCCGAACCCGTCAAATGACCGATGCCGATTGGCACAAACTGGAAAATATACTCTATCACATGCCGCCCCAAAAGGCCGACAGCTTGGCGGATTTTATCCTGTCGCACAGCCAAAACCTGGATGTGGACGTTATCGGCAGGTTGTATGACCTCAAAGGGCTGTTTGCCCGTAAACAAAACCTGTTTTCGCGGGCGGTGGAAAATCACCGGAAGGCCTTGTATTACCTTAAATTTACCGCCGACACCTTGGCGCGTATTAAGGCCAACAATAATTTGGGCGTGGCCTTGCACAAGCTCAACATGGAAAACCTGGCCTTCAAATATTTTATGCGTGCTAAAAGTTTGGCCGATGCCATCGGGCACAAAAAAAGCCAAGCCATTGCCATTCACGGCATAGCCAACGTGTTCATCGATTTGGGAGATTACCGGCGGGCACTTCAATATTTACGGCGTTCGTTGGCCATTGAAAGCAAATCGGGCAACTTGATGGGCATGGAATACAATTATTCCAATTTTGCCGAGGCCTATACCTATTTGAAACAATTCGATTCGGCCAAGTATTATTTGGACAAATCCATTGCCTTGGCCAGGAAGTTGTATGACGGGAGATTGGGCGTGGAATACAACCTGGCAGGCAAATATTATTTCTACAAAGGCGATTACCCCGAAGCGGTCCGTTATTACAAAATGTCCTTGGCCGATGTGGAAAAACGTCATGTGGATCGATATGTGGCCAACGGATACATTATGATGGGCCGTGCTTTGGAAAGAATGGGCCGGCTCGAAGAAGCCAGGCAGTATTTAAGCCGTGGTTTGGAAATGGCCCGGCGCATCAAATCGCGCGAAAACATCATCCTGGCCTTGGAAGCCCTGAGCGATTACTACCGCCAACGTGGCGATTATGCCCGCGCATTGGATTTGCAACAGCAAAAGGAAACCTACAAGGACAGCATGGTAAACCTGCATTCGTTGCAGAGCATCAATTCGTTGGAAATCCTGAACAAGGTCAAGGAAAAAGAAGCCGATATCCGCCGCTTGGCCAGAGAAAAGGAATTGGCCCGCAGGCGAAGCAAACGCAATAGCCGTATTGCCTTTGGCGTGGGCATTGCCGCTTTGCTTTTGATAGCATTGTTATGGTATGTTTTCTGGCTCAAAAGGCGCAATACCGAATTGGAATTGGAAGAACTGAACCGCGAGATTCACCGCTATATTTTGGAAATCGAACATTTGAAAAACAAGCAAGGCCGGTCGGGCGAAAGTCAAGCGCAAATACTTACGTTCCAATTGGCCAAGGAATTTGACCTGACGCGGCGCCAGGAAGATATTTTACGCTTGATTATCGAAGGAAATTCCAACAACGATATTGCCGAAAAACTGCATATCAGCGCCAATACGGTCAAAACGCACCTGCGCCATATTTACGAAAAACTGAATGTGCGCAACCGGCGCGAAATTTTGCAAAAAATGGCCCGGGCGGCATCATCGGGCAAGCAAAAAACTCAATAAGCGGGCTTTGGCATACCAAGATTGTTCCGAATGCGTTATCATCAAAAAATCCATAAGCATTAATTTTATTAATTTTGCCCATTCAAACGGCCTTATGAAAAAATTCGCATTGTTCTTTTTGTTAGCGCTATTGATGTTGTCCTGCGGACAATATCAGAAAGTGCTCAACAGCAACGACCCGCACAAAATGTATTTATTAGGTTCCGATTTATACAAAAAGGGCAAATATCCCAAGGCCGAACGTTTGTTTGCCCTGGCCGAACAGTCCTATGTGGGCAAGCCCCAATACGAGCGGCTTAAATTTATGCGGGCCATGAGTTTGTATCACATGCGCCAATACATGTCGGCCGGATATGAGTTCCGCCAATTCGTCAACCTGTTTCCGCACAGTTCCAAAAACGACGAGGCCTATTTTTACATCATCAAATGCTACCAAAAGCTCACCCCCGACTATACGCGCGATTTGCAATATGCCGAAAAAACTTTGGAAGAGAGCGAACGTTTTTTCGAACTGTATCCGCAATCCCAATTCATTCCGCAGGTCAAGGAAATCAGCAAGGAAGCCCTGCGCAAATTGCAACACAAGGAATTTGCACGCGGCAAATTATACTACGATTTGGGTTATTTCAAATCGGCGATGATCAGTTTGGATAATTTCCTTTCGGATTATCCGGGCTCGGTTTTCAAGGAAGATGCCTTGTATTACCGCTTTTTGGCCGCCGCCCAATTGGCCCTCAACAGTGTGGAGTCCAAAAAGGCCGAACGCACCAAAACGGCCTTGCACTACTATGAAATTTTCAAAAACCGCTTTCCGCAATCCAAATACCTGAAAACGGCGGAAAACTTTTATAAAAAACTGAAAAAACAATCCCAGTCATGAGCGATAAAGAACTCCGAAAAAAAGCACCGATAAGCACCGTAACGGTCAACCGAAACCGTATTGCCGCTCCTACGGGCAATATTTACATGGCCATTGAAATCATTGCCAAACGGGCCGAGCAAATCCAAGAAGAAATGGTCCGTGAATTCAAGTCAAGGGCTGCCGAATACATCGACCCCAAAGAAACCTTGCAAGAAGTTTTCATTAATGAAGATTTAATCGACATTTCGCGCTATTACGAACGTTTGCCCAAACCTTGGGCACTCGCCTTGCAGGAATGGGTCGAAGGAAAAATCACCTGGTCGTTCCAAGACGACGAAGGCAACGAAATCAAGAACGACGTTTTTTAATTCTCCGTTTTGTCGCTGGCGGGCAAACATATTCTCCTGGGCGTTACGGGCGGCATTGCTGCCTATAAAATTCCCTTGCTGGTTCGCCTATTGGTAAAGGAAGGCGCCGAAGTGCGCGTGATGATGACACCGGCGGCGCGGGATTTTGTTAGTCCTTTGACCCTGTCGGTGGTGTCGCGGCATCCCGTAGCTACGGATTTTGTGCGTGCGGACAACACCTGGCAAAACCATGTGGAATGGGCCCGCTGGGCCGATGCCGTTATGCTGGCACCGCTCACGGCCAACACTTTGGCCAAATTGGTCGCCGGCCAAGCCGACACTTTCCTGGTTGCCGCGGTAATGTCGGCCGAATGTCCGGTTTTGGCGGCTCCGGCCATGGACGCCGAAATGTATGCCTATCCGGGCGTGCAAAAAAACCTGGAAGTGCTGGCCGGCTACGGTGTGGAAGTTATTCCGGCCGAAACCGGCGAATTGGCCAGCGGACTTACGGGTCAAGGGCGGATGCCCGAACCGGAAACCTTGCTGGAACATCTGCGGCGGGTATTGGCCCCGCAAGGGCCGTGGAAAGGAAAACAGGTGCTTATCACGGCCGGCCCTACGCACGAGCCCTTGGATCCGGTGCGTTTTATCGGCAACCGGTCCAGCGGCAAAACCGGCTTTGCCCTGGCCGATGCATTTCACAAAGCCGGCGCGGATGTCCGCTTGATTTTGGGCCCCGTTTGCGATGATGAACGAAAACGGCCCTACGAAGTCGTTCGCGTGGAAACGGCCCGCGAAATGTTTGATGCCGTTATGGGCCGTAAAGACGACACGGATGTTTTTGTGATGGCCGCCGCCGTGGCCGATTTCCGGCCGTCCCGGGCCGCCGAGCACAAAATAAAAAAGTCCGGTTCCCGTTTATCTATCGAGTTGGAAACCAATCCCGACATTTTGGCCGGTTTGGGACGCGAAAAAGGCCCGGGTCAAATCCTGGTGGGGTTTGCCCTGGAAACCGACAACGAACACCAAAATGCCCTGGAAAAACTCCGCCGGAAAAACGCCGATATGATTATCCTGAATTCCCTGCGCGATGCGGGTGCGGGGTTCGGCACCGATACCAACAAAATCACCGTATTGCATCGCGACGGGACAAGCCGGGAATATCCCCTCAAATCCAAGAAAGCATTGGCCTATGACATACTTCGCGAAATGGAAAAATATCTTTAAGCTTAGCTTCGTTGCCCTTTTCCTGCCGGGGTGGGCGAGCGGAATATATGCTCAGGAGTTCAAGGCGCAGGTTACGGTGGACGCTTCGCAAATTCCCACGTCCAACCTGTCGGTGTTCAAAACCTTGGAAAAGGATTGGCAGTCGTTGATCAACAAAACGCGGTGGACCGACAGGGTTTTCGAGGCCAACGAACGCATCGAATGTACTTTTTTGCTTTCGGTGCGCAAGTATGAAAACAACCGCATCGAAGGCGAATTGAGTATCAGCGCTTTCCGGCCGGTGTATAATTCCACCTACAAAACGCCTTTGCTCCTGCTTTCGGACAAAAAAATAAGGTTCAACTACCAGGAATATCAACCCCTGACCTTTACGGATTATCAATACGAAAACAATTTGGTTTCCATCACGGCTTTTTACCTGTATATGATTTTGGGCTACGATTTCGACAGTTTTAAGAACGGTGCGGGCAAGCCCTATTTCGAACGGGCCCAAAAGGTGGCCGAGATGGCCGCCGGTGCCGGAGCCGTCGGTTGGGATTTGGAAGCGGCCGGCAAATATTCGCGGCGCCGGTGGGTGCAGCAAGCGCTGGATGAAAACAATGTGATGTTTCACACGGCTTTTTACAACTACCACCGCCGCGGTTTGGATTTTATGGCCGACGATACGCGCAAGGGCAAAACGGGTGTGGCCCACGCCTTGGAACAATTGGGCAAATTGGACCGCACACGTGCCGATTTGTTGCTCAAACTGCTTTTCGATGCCAAGTCGGATGAGATTGTACGTATTTTTTCGGGCGGTCCGCGGGTGCCGGCGCAGCAGCATTTACCGGACTTGCTGACGGACTTGGCGCCCTATTATCAGGCCAAGTGGAAGCGGATCAAGTAGGCCGCATTTACGTTTTACGGATTCGTTTTTTAGGGCTTCGCGAGCCCTTTGGTCTCGCTTCGCGGCTCCCGACATTGCTTCGCTATGTGCGGGACAGGTTCCGGCAGCCCGTCCCGGTCTGCCTCCGCTACCGCATCAGCCCTACGGTCTGCTGCGGGCTTCGCGAGCCCTTTGGTCTCGCTTCGCGGCTCCCGACATTGCTCCGCAATGTGCGGGACAGGTTCGGGAGCCGGTCGCCCTTCGCCTTCGCTCGGGCGGCGTCTCCCTACGCGTGCTGCGGAGCCCTGACGGTCTCCTTGCAGACCTCGGAACCCTCCGGTTTCCTCGGCGGTCGGCGAACCCGCAGGGCGGTTTAGCCTTTATTTGTTTTTTGTTGATAATCAAATGTTTAATGTGTTTTGTAGAGACGCGATGCATCGCGTCTCTACGGGCGAAATGGAATAATCGAATGGTATGGCAATTCGCCTACAATGTTTACAGTAAGGGAACGCAAATCACAAATTGGCGTTCGATTGTTCGGTGTTCATTATTCGAGCACGACTTGCCACGCAGGGGAAAGGCCGGCGGCTGAGTGCGGCAAACGCAGTGAGCAGTGTATCGAAGCCCCGGCCGTTCAACACGGTCGCTTCGATATAATTTTTGCTACGCAAAAATTATATCGAAGCGACCGTGTTG
>WGAP01000210.1 GCA_015494775.1 Flavobacteriales bacterium
AACTAAGGAAGAAAGAAGGTAAGAAAAATTTCTCCGCCACGGTATCGTTAAACGTACCTAGTCGACCAGGGTTCTTACCTTCTTTCCCTTTTGTTTCGGATGTAAACAAAATTATAAAATTTTTCATGCTGCAAACATACGAGGCGACCGGCGGAAGCCCCACGCACGGGCGGGCGCGGGCGCGCGGGACGCACGCCCGCGCAAAAAACCGGCATTTGCCGAGCCGCATTTGAGCGGACAGCCCGGTCCCGACATCGCGCAAGCGATGTGCGGGAGGCGCCCAAAAAAATAAAAAACCGCCCCCAAGGAGCGGTCGTTATGCTACAAATTCGTTTTTCAGGCCTTTCGTTCCAATTCGCGCATCACGTCCACCAGCACCCGGACGCTTTCGATGGGTAGCGCGTTGTAGAGCGAGGCGCGGTAACCGCCCACACTGCGGTGGCCTTTGAGCCCCACAATGCCGGCATCCTGCCACATCCGGTCGAAACGTTCTTGCAGGCCTTCGTCGGACAGCACAAAGGTTACGTTCATGCGGCTGCGGTCGGGCTTGTCCACCAAGGGAACAAAAAGCGGATTGCGGTCCAGCTCGTCGTAGAGCAAGCGGGCTTTGGCTTCGTTCCGTTCTTCCATGGCCTTGATGCCGCCCTGCCGCTTGACCCATTCCAGGGTAAGCATGACCACAAACACCGAAAAAGCCGGCGGCGTGTTGAACATGCTGCCTTTGGCAATGTGGGTGCGGTAGTCCATCATGGTGGGAATTTCGCGACCCGTTTTGCCCAGCAGGGATTTGCGCACGGCCACCAAGGTGGCACCGGCCGGGCCCATATTTTTTTGCGCACCGGCATAAATCAGCCCGAAACGGTTGAAATCCATCCGGCGGCTGAAAATGTCGGAACTCATGTCCGCTACAATGGGAACGGGACTTTCGGGAATGTTGTGCATCTGCGTTCCGTAGATGGTATTGTTGGTGGTGATGTGGAAATAATCGGCATCGGCGGGGATGTCGTAATCCTTGGGAATGTAGCGGTATTGCCGGTCGGCCGACGAAGCCACCACTTCCGTTTGCCCGAAATAGCGGGTTTCCTTGATGGCCTTGCCGGCCCAAGTGCCCGTATCCAAATAGGCCGCCTTGGTGCGCATCAGGTTGTAGGGTATTTGCAGGAATTGCATACTGGCTCCGCCCTGCAAATACAATACTTCGAAATCATCGTCAAGGCCCATTAGTTCCTTGGCCAACGCACGGGCTTTTTCCATTACGGCCACATATTCCTTGCTCCTGTGCGATACCGAAAGCACCGAAACGCCCGTGCCGGCAAAATCATCGATGGCGGCTTTGGCTTGCCGGTAAACTTCGTCGGGCAAAATGCTGGGACCGGCGTAAAAATTGTGTTTTTTCATCGTTTTTTATTGATAGACAAAATTAGATTTTTTCCAATGCTTGTTCCAAATCGGCCAGGATGTCTTCCGCATCTTCGATGCCCACCGAAAAACGAATCAATTCGTCGGAAATGCCGGCTTGTTCACGCGCTTCGGGCGTCAGGCCGGCGTGGGTCATGGATGCCGGATGCTGAATCAGCGTTTCCACACCGCCCAGCGACACAGCCAATTTGGCCAGCCGGACACTGTCCATCAACTTTTTGCCCGCTTGCAGGCCGCCTTTGACGCCGAAACTCATCATGGAACCGGGACCGTGCATTTGGCGTTCGGCCAATTCATGTTGCGGATGGGATTTAAGTCCGGGATAGCGCACCCATTCCACCTTGGGATGCTGTTCGAGCCACCGGGCTATGGTTTGTGCGTTTTCCTGGGCTTTCAACACGCGCAACGACAAGGTTTTGGCCCCGCGATAGACCAAATAGGCCTGATGCGGGTCCATATTGGCACCGAAATAGGCCAAAGTTTTGTGCAAGCGCTTGAAGGTTTCCCTGTCTTTGACAATCAAGGCGCCACCCACCATGTCGGCGTGCCCGTTGATGAATTTGGTCAGGGAATGCAACACGATGTCGGCGCCCAAATCCAGGGGATTTTGCAAAACGGGACTGGCAAAGGTGTTGTCCACCGCCACCGGAATGCCGTATTGATGTGCAATGGCTGCCACCTGCTCTATATCGGTCAATTTAATGGTGGGATTGGTGGGCGTTTCCAGGTATATCAGTTTGGTATTGTTGGCAATGGCGCGTTCCACGGCAAAGGGGTCGGAGGTGTCGATAAAGGTAGCCGCCACGCCGAAACGCGCAAAGTAGGTTTCCAAAATACCCCGCGAGGGCCCGTAAACGGCCGCCGTGCTGACAATATGGTCGCCCTGACCCAGGAAGGTGGCAAACAAGGCCGACACCGCACCCATACCCGAGGCAAAGGCCAAGGCATCTTCACCGTTTTCCAAGGCCGCCAATTTTTTTTCGAGCGAGCGGACGGTAGGATTGCCGATGCGCGTATAAATAAAGCCCCCTTCTTCTCCGGCAAAAAGCCGCGCGCCGTGTTCGGCGTTGCGAAATTCAAAGGTGGATGTTTGATAAATGGGCGTAACTACGGCCCCGAATTGGTCTTTGAAATCACCCGCATGAACGGCCCGGGTGTCGAAGCCGGATTTATTGTTTTCCATGGCGATTTATTTTTTGTCCCAAGATAGTTTTTCCCGTGCATATCGCCAAGGATTTCGGGTGGAATTTTGGTTTTTTCATCTCCGATTGATTGTATTCATAAAGGACACAATAAAAGGGGGCATCTTCCCATTGGACAATCCTCAAAAACGATAATCGATTACTTTCGCCTTTCCATTTTATTCCAAAATTCCTTCCTATTGGGCCGGGTCAAGGGGATTTGGTCGCCATTGGTCAATTCCAAAAAACCTTTGTGCAAATAAGTTTCCACATAATCCAAGTTGACAATATGCGAACGATGCGTTTTGACAAAATGATCTTCCGGCAACATTTCATGAAATTTTCCAAGTGAATACGAACTGATAAAATCATTACCGTTTTCACAAACAATACGAGTATATCCGGCCGAACCTTCGAGCCGAACAATTTTATCGACACGGATAAATTTTATACCTTCGGTAAGCGGAACGGACAGAAGTTTATCATTGCTACTCAAATAATTCAGTAAATCGGTGTTGTGTTTCGCCGAACTTTTGGACTCAATATTTTTAAGCGCATTTTTTATGGCGTTATTCAATTCATTTTCATCTATGGGTTTAAGCACATAGCCCACGGCGGCGTGTCGCAGGGCATCCAAAGCAAATTCGTCATAGGCGGTAACAAAAATTACTTCGAACGAAGGTTCTCCCACAGCTTCCAACCATTCGAAACCGTTCATGCCCGGCATGGCAATATCCAAAAAAACCAAATCGGGTTGTACATGCGGCCATTCGAGTAATGCCTGTGCCGGATTAATGTACTTTTGGGCAATTTTAATTTGTGGAAATAATTTTTCCACTTTTGATGACAAGATTTCCAATGCTTTGGGTTCGTCGTCAATGATGATAGCTTTGATCATAGGGCTCGATTTTTAGGGTAACGATGGTATTGTAGGATTCGTTTTCGTTTTGTGTTCGGTCATGCATTTGCATGCTGATTTGCCATTTTCCGCTCCTGTTGATAAGGTCGATACGCCCCTGCAAGATGCGTGTGGCGTGTGAAAGATGCTTTCCGGGCGTGTGTTTTTTCATCGCTGCGGCCCGTTTGAGGCCAATACCGTCATCTTTTACACGTATGACCAATCCTTTGGGGCCCGATTTGCGTATTTCCACACAAACATGGCCTTTACCTTGTTTGTGAAACAATCCGTGCTGCAAGGCGTTTTCCACCAATGGTTGCAACAGCATGGAAGGAATTTTTTCTTTCATCGAAACATCGGGAGAAATATCCATGCAATATGATAATCGATCTTTGAAACGGAGTTTTTCCACTTCCAGATAATCGGTTATAAATTGTATTTCCTTTTCCAAGCTTACGGTTTTAACGGCCGAAAGTTCAAATATTTTTCGTACCAAATGGGAAAACCGTACCAAATATTTTTCCGATAATCGATATTCCTTTTTTTCGATATGATATAAAATACCGTTGAGGGCATTGAAAATAAAATGCGGGTTCATGCGACTACGTAAAGCGGCCAATTCGGCCTCGGCCCATTGTTTTTCGCGAATCAATTGTTCGTGTTTGCGCTGTAAACGTTTTTTTCTGATCCAACTGCCCGTAAAAAGTAGCAAAAAAGTTAATAAGGTTACAAATAACAAGCGAGCTGTGGTTGTTTGCCACCACAATGGCAAGATACTAAATTCATACTTCAATTTTTTTCGGATCCCATCAGGTGCCAATGCGTTTAGCTCGAATTGATAGTTACCCGGAGCCAGGCGCTCGAAACTGACTTCATGTGAAGTGGCGCGATGCCACTTCCCGTTGGGCATCATCCGGTAGTACAGTTGAACATAACCGGGATGCATAAAATCCACCATGCCGAACCCGATTCGCAACCGGCTTTTCGGCCGAAACTTCCATTTATTTTGCTTGCGTTGATGTCCGCCGTATTCAATAAAACGTAAGTAAAGATGTTCCAATTCACGAGACGGTTTCATTCGTACGGGAAACCGGACAATGCCATTGTAGGACGCGACCCAGACATTAAGACTGTCGAAAACAATACCCGTAACCTGTTCCGACATAAGCCCGTGCATTTTGTGAAATCCGTACAGGAAACGGTAACTATCGTTTTCATTACGGGCAAACACCAGTAACCCTTTTTCTCCTCCTATCCAAAGCTTGCCTTCCGGGTCAAAGGCCATAACGCCAATAGGACCCCTCAAACCTTCCACTTTCAATTCATGCAAAATACCCGAAGGATTGATTCGGTATATTTTTCCGTTTTCGGTGAGTACATATGTATCTTTCTTCCAAACCGAAATATCTTTGATCGGTGTTTTTGACAATTGGTGAGCAAAGACAGGAGAAAATTTATCTTCTTCAATTCGAAATAATCCCCGGTTTGTGGCGGCTAATAAACCCACCGGTGTATTACAAAATTGAACAACATTTGATAATGAAAGCGTATCTTCGATTTGCAAAAATTTATTCGTTTTTATCAAAAAGGATTTGATGGAAAAATATAGCTTTTGCGTATTAGCAATTCCATTGGTTCCGAACCAATTGTCGAACCATACCCAACCGCTTCCGGTGCGAATATATATTCCGGTGCCACCCAAAACATACATGGAATTTTCCGGCCCGGGAAAAATATTATAGACATAAGCTTTATAATCCAAAACTTTATCGAACTTGGACGATACGGAGTTCCACCGATAAACTCCGTCATCTAAAATGTGTACAAATATTTCGTTGCCAATTTTCTTTACAAAATGTACCTTTCGGTTTTTTAGAAACCGCGCTAAACCGTGTTGGGTTTTCGGGAAGAACCATAATCCATTCCCGAAGGTGTAAACCCAAAAATTTCCTTGGCGGTCTTTAAAAACACCATGGGCTTCATTGACCTTTTCAAATCTTTTCCAATCCTTTATGTTCCCGTTTTTATCGGTGAGCAACCAAGCGTTTCCTTCCGTCCATTGCAAACCGATTTGACTTGGAATGGCCCGCGGAAAATTTTTGAACAAAGTGTCGATTTTTATTGCTTTGGCATATAAGCTGTCCAAACGAACTATGGCCAATTTTTGATGATCACTCAACGTAAAAATATCTTTCGAAACTTGGTTTACAAATAAATACCTACCGGAAATTTTTATGTTTAACCTAACCTTATCACCATCCCGGGTAATTAAAAACCACCTGTCGATCTGCTGTTCGTCACGCCCTATTCCCAAGAAGCGCGGATGTAATACTTGATAATATGCTTCATTCGAATGCCGCTTGCTTATTGTCCATGCTTTTCCCGTCCAAAAATAATATTTCCCGTTGGCGTTTCTAAAACCGATGGTAGAGTCGGATACATTGTAGTACAGGGGATTGAAATTTTGACGGTCCTTTGCACGGAAGCCATATACACTGTCGTTCCTGATAAAACCCAGCTCTGCGGCATTGGTGATATACCATAAACGATTTCGGGTATCCAACGCCATTTCCCATACATCATTAACCGGCATTCCGTTGGAGGTATTGAATACCTTGAACCGAACTCCGTCAAAACGCACCAGGCCGTTGTCGGTGGCTATCCAAATAAATCCGGTGGAATCCTGCAATACTTTGTAAATACGATTGCTCGGCAAGCCGTCCTCAATGGTAAAATGGCGGAAACCCTGGCCGCGAAGGGACAAGGTTACCAAACAAAAGCCGAGAAATATTAAGCGTTGAATCACAAACCAAAAATAGCAAAAAAATAAACTTATGTTACCCAGAAGTGTAATGTTTATCCTGAACAGGTGATGTATTTTAAATTATTCCTGCGATGGATAGGTTAATGTTTTGAATGCGTTGATGGAGCATTGCGACGACCAAAGGTTATAAAATATATTTTTTAACAAAAAAATAAGGAAAATTCGGCTCGTCCGGAATGGCTTTTATCGAATCAAAAACAGTGTTCGTGTATCCAAAAGCAAGCTTGGTAAGAAAATCCTGCCATCCGGTTTTTCGGGCACGGAATATGATGTAGTTTTGACATTGTAAACCAATTGTTTACACCATTAAATTTGATGATTATGAAAAGAAAAATTACCGCATTATTACGGCCTTTTTTACCGGAAAAAGGGATACAAACCGTTTGGTGTATTTCCGTGTTCACCGGTTTGTTGATGCTACCGGGTTGCTTACAGGCCCAGGTGGCCATTAACACCGACGGCAGCAACCCGGACAACTCCGCCATGCTGGATGTTAAAAGCACCGACAAAGGTATTTTGATTCCCCGAATGACACAAGCCCAGCGCGATGCCATCAGCGCACCCGCCACGGGTTTGTTGATTTACCAAACCGACAATATGCCGGGGTTTTATTATTGGGATGGGAATAATTGGGTGTTAGCTGAAGGAGCTAAAAAAATTGATGATCTAATTGATGGACGAACTGTTTATAATAGCGTCTATTTAGGGCAATATGCAGGAATAAACGATGTTGGATACGCATTTATTCATGAAACAAGAAATACAGGAGTAGGAAATAAAACACTTTATTCAAATACATTAGGTAAGTACAATACCGCAATTAGTTTTGCATCACTTTATTCCAATACGACGGGGAATAATAATTTGGCTAATGGTGTACAAGCACTTTATTCCAATACGACGGGGAATAATAATCTGGCTAATGGTGTAAAGGCACTTTATTCCAATACGACGGGGAATAATAATCTGGCTAATGGTGTACAAGCACTTTATTCCAATACGACGGGGAATAATAATCTGGCTAATGGTGTACAAGCACTTTATTCCAATACAATAGGGCATCATAATATAGCTATTGGGATTAAATCACTGTTTCACAATACAACAGGTTATGGTAATATTGCAATAGGAGATTCGGCTATGTATTACAATGTCACTGGAAAAAATAATATTGCTATAGGTAATAATTCACTAGTTCATTCAACTTATTCGGATTTAAACATTGCTATTGGAGATTCAGCACTAGTAAATAATACGAGTGGGAGAAATAATATTGCTATTGGATCGCAAGCACTAATGAATAATAATTATAATAATAATTTAGCTATCGGATATAAGGCGCTATATTCGAATCAATATGGTTTTAATAATCTTGCTATTGGATATGGAGCTTTATATTTAAATTCTACTGGGGAAGAAAATATTGCTATTGGAATGTCATCACTTCATTATAATGATGGTAGTGGAAATACAGCTGTTGGATATGCTGCCCTATTTAAAAATAGAACAGGACATGATAATACTTCCTGTGGGTATGAAAGTCTTTATAATAATAATGGAGGTAGCGAGAATACTGGTATAGGCTCATGGGCACTTAGAGATTGTTATTATGGAAATTTTAATACCGCGATAGGATCGAATTCTCTTCTGAGTAATTATCGTGGCGATTACAATACGGCCAATGGATATTGTGCTCTTTTTTTTAATCAAGGGGAAAAAAATACATCAACAGGTGCTTTTTCTCTTTATAATAATAATTCTGGAAAGTTTAATTCGGCTTTCGGACTCGGAGCTCTTTATGATAACATTTCCGGTAGTTATAACACGGCATTGGGAAGTTATGCACTATCATCCAATAATGGTAATTATAATACCGTAATTGGTTACAAAGCACTTTCTGATACCTTAATTTATGGTTATTCTAATACAGTTGTTATTGGTGCAAAAGCCATGGTTCATGGAAATGAATCAATTGCTATTGGTGTTCACACTAACCCTGATCTTTATTCCAATTTTGGGTCTTATGCCATTGCTCTTGGTTCATATGCTTCAAACTCAGGTGATAATTCAACAGCTTTGGGGTATTATGCTCACACCTTAGGCAATAACCAAATCCGGCTGGGCAACAGTTCGGTTTCCAGCATCGGCGGGTATGCCAACTGGACCAATGTGTCGGATGCGCGGTTTAAGACGGATGTGCAGGAAAATGTGGTGGGTTTGCCGTTTATCATGAAATTGCGTCCTGTAACTTATCATTTGGACATGGACGCCATTGCCAAGTTCCAACACACGCCCGACAGCTTGCGCCTGCCTGAAAGCGAAAAGCTCAAAGCCGGCGAATTGCAAAGCGGTTTTATCGCCCAGGAAGTGGAACAGGCTGCCCGCAGTGTGGGTTATGATTTCCACGGGGTGGATACGCCGGACAATCCGGATGATTTTTACGGCCTGCGTTATGCGGAGTTTGTGGTTCCTTTGGTGAAAGCGGTGCAGGAGCAACAGGAGATGATTGAATCTTTGAAGAGGAAAGTGGAACGTCAGGAGGCGGAAATCGAGGAATTAAAAAGAATGGTACATAAATTGATACATAACAATTGATTGCATATCAATTGGACTTTTGCCTTGTTGTATTTCACCCTGCCATGTGGGTTTGTGGCGGGGTGATTTTTTTGCGCCAGGGATGGGAGCGGTTATGTGTGGATGTGCGCCGTAGGCCTGCCGTGGCGGAGGGGAGCCACGCCCGCATCCACCACTTGGATAGCGCTCTTAACCATGCCGATGCTTATTCCTGCGTGGCCCGTGAAATGCGCATCCATTCCGCCCTGATGGAGCATGCGGTCGCATCGGTGATAGTGGAATACCACCGGAACCGGGACCAACGATTTTCTTTTAGGCCTATTATTTGGACGATTCGGCGGCCTGCGTTCTGCTGCGGGCGAAAGGCATCAATAACCGACTGTTCATGCCAAAACCAAAATAATTCAGGCAAGGTATTGGAGTAAAAAAATTTTTAATATCTTGCTTACAAAAGAAGATTGAGACTGATTTAGAAAAACAACCATAAATCAATTTTTCATGAAAGACAATAAATTTTTTGTCATTTTATTTTTGGGTTTAATATTTTTTCCCGCTTGCAAGAATAAGAAGCAAGAACGTGAAATAACTCCAAAAAATGATTTTTATATTAAAGCTAATATTACCGGATTTCCTGATAGTACAAAGGTTTATCTTACAAATAATGATTTAGAAAAAGTAATTGATAGCACTTATCTTTTGAAGGATAAATTTGAATTCAAAGGCAAAATCGTAAACAAAGAACCAGTTAGTTTAAATATCACAATTGAATCAGATAAGTATTATGGAATATCATTATACATTTTAAATGATACGGTCACAATAAAGGGAAAAAAGGAAGATATTCCCTATAACCTAGAAATTTCAGGGTCTGAAACACAAGACGGAGTCATTAAGCTGAATAAACTGACTCAAAAATATCAATTGCTAAGAGATTCATTGGCCCAAGCATTTTTTAAAATGAATAAAAAAGACCAAGAAAAATATGACGATAAAATATGGGATAGTATTAACAAAATCGACAAAAAAATTAGCCAAATAACAAAAGACTATATCGTTAAAAATATAAACACTTATAGTGCAATTCGTGAGTTATACTACATTGAAGAAGAGTTTGATAAAGACAGTTTATCAAAGTTATTCAATAAAATCAACCCGGATTTAAGGAAATCAAAATACGGACTTGCCATAGAAACATATTTAAAAAATCCGGTTGTTAAAGTAAATGAACCTTATTATGATTTTACTGCCTATAATCAAAAAGGTGAGAAAGTGCGGTTTTCAAGTTTTTTTGATGGAAAAAGATATATTTTACTGGATTTTACACAAACCTATTGTGCGCCTTGCATTATGGCGAATAAAGAATTAAAAAAAATAAATAGTAAATATAAAGACTCAATTAGAATCGTAAGTTTTTGCGTTGATAAAAATAAAGAAACGTGGAAAAAGGGATTGGATAGAGATAAAATAAATTGGCCAAGTCTTTGGGACGGTAAAGGTAGATTAAGCAAAACTTTCGTAAAATATGGTATCAAAGGGACTCCCACATTTTTTATCATAAATCCAAAGGGAATTATCATAAAAAGAATCCCCGGCTATGGCGAAGGTATTCTGATAAAAGTATTAAAAGAGAAAAAAATTATTCAGTAAACAAAGTCTTACAACTAAACATAGTGAATGGGTTGATTATCAGCTGTTTGGATATATCTACGTTATATTTGACATTAAACAATCCACATCATTTTAGGTAAATAAATAATGTTCTTCATTTTTTGCAGTTGGAGATCGCAAATCACCAATCGATGTTCCAATGTTTGATGTTCATCCTTCGAGGGCTTGCCGCCCGAGGTCATGCGCCAGGGATGGGAGCGGTTATGCGTGGGTCGTCCGCGCATTTGAGCGGACAGCCCGGCCGCAAGGGGCGAGCGAAGCGAGTCCCGCCTCATGAATGTGCCGCAATGCAAACAAGGTGAAGCAGTGCGGCATACATGAATGAGGGCGGGGCGCCCTAATAAATATTAAAATATCGCTTGCAAAGCCAAATGCCCCGTGTGAATCACCGGTTCGGTGCCGGTTTTGCGCATTTGATAAAACAACTGCAAACGGATGTTTTGATAAAGCCGCCGCGACCAATGCAAGTCGAAAATCCAATTGTTGCCCGGGCGCAGTCCTTCCAGTATGCGATAACCCACGGGCGAAAGCGGATTGCCTTCGAAACGCACCGCCGCATAACGCACCGAAAGCCCGAAATTACCGGGTTTGGGCGTTGCATGCCAATCGTAACGAACCAGGACATCCCAAGCGGTCATCGGCCGGCCCGACGAGAAGCGCCGGGTGTGCATCAGCCGGCTTTCCCAATGTTGACGTTTGTTGCTCCCGCCGGCGGCCAATCCGCCGTCGTAGCTTTGAACCGCCAGGTTTTTGAGCGCGTAAAATTCCGAGCGTGTCGAAACGTAGCGGTTGTTGAAAAACATTTCGAGCCAAGGGCCGTTTTTTGTCCGGTAGCGTGCCGTCCAGCTTTGCAGGCGGTTGAATTGGTAGTTTTTCCCGTTGTAGGTAAAATCGGTCAGTGCGCGCAGGTTGAGCCGGTAACGCAGCCGCAAAGCATCGAAGGGTTGCCAGCTTTGTTCCCACTGCAACAGGTCGTTACGCTCATCGGCCGAAAGGCCCGTAACCCAAAGGCCGCCGGTATGTTCGCGCAGGCCCGAACGGGCGGATTCTACATCGAGACGAAAAGTCCAATGCATGAAGGCAGGCAATTTCGTCCACCGGCGGGCGGGGTCGAAACGGGCGTGCACATTCCACTGTTGCCTTGTGGCGGGCAGGTATTTGACCGAAGGCAGGATGACCATGATGTAGTCGGCGCGGTCGGAATAATAGGCGGGTTCGAATTCGCCGTCCTGTGCAATGCCGTCGCCGTTGTAGTCGTTCCAAACGTATTGTCCTTGGCCTTGCGGCACTTGGCGGTAAATCACTTCGTTGCGAATGATTCGCGAAGCGGCGTGGAGCGCTTGGATGTCCCAGTGGAACGCTTGCAAGCTGTCGGTTCCCGTCCAACGGGTGGTGAAGTCCCAATCGGGATTTCCGGTCGAACGGAGTCCGTCAAGGCGGCGGATTTGCACATCAAACCGGTTACGGCGCGTCAGGAAGCGCCAACGGGCTTTGAGGATGTTTTCTGCCAGGGTGGTGTTCCAACGGCCGTTGTTGATGCTGTCGGACCGGTTGTTTCGGTAGGACAGGCGGAAAAGGTGCCGGCCGTGTATCCATCGCAGTCCGGTTTCCCATTGGTTGAGCCGGTAGTTGAGCGTGTCGGCGGTGCCGTTGCGGCTACGGTTGCGTTGTTCGCGTTGCCAGCGCACAAAAGGACGCCAAGCACCGGTATTGCGGTTCAATTCGGTTTGGAACCGGTAAAAATTTCTGTGCACGTCCGAGGCCCGGCCCGAAACCAGGCGCAAATCCATAAGATGCTGCCAACCGGATTTATTTAGGCGCTCGCTCAGTCCGCCCTGCAACAATCTAAGCGTGTCGGCAATGCGTAAACGTGCTTGGCGTGCTTGGATGTCAAAAATACTGTCGTGCCGGGATTCCGTAGCCTCGATAAGCGAATAGTTTTCCACCGGCAGTCGGGTCAAATCCCATTGGTGCAGAAAACCGGCCGCCTGAACCGGGTCGGGTGAGCGATAACCCGCCGGCATATTTTGCCAACTCAATTTGGCGGCATATTTTTTCCCTTGGGGTTTGAAGGCGATTTTGCCGGCCGTGGCAAATTTGTTGATTCTGTTTTGTCGTCCGGCAAAAAACATATTGGGATTTAGATAATGATAAACCGTTTGCAGTTCGGCATCCCCGTTTTTCCATTGGCGACGCCATCGGATGCCCGTGTAGCGCCGGTCGGACGGCGGTCGTATGCGAATGTAAGGCACATAATCGCCCCGGCCGGTGCCCACATAAACGAAAACGGGCCCGCGGGCCAAATAGCGGTCGAGCCGGTAGTCGCCTTTACCGTTGCCTACATAGGAAAAACGCACTGCATAGTATGTGGTGGACGAATTTGGCGTGGAAACATAAACGAAATACGAAGTATTTCCCGCATTTTGACGTTCGTACAAAATGTCTTCGTCCCCTGTGCCGGCTTCATGCCAGCCGGGTACCCAAAGCATTTCGTCTCCCGGATTTTGACGCAAGAAAGCCACGGTGCTACTATCCAAGGAAGTGAGCAATGTCCGGTGCGGATTGTCGGTTTCGTTATACCAAAACCATTCCCACCGGTTATTGCCTTGTGACCATTGCATCCGGTCGAAGGACGACCAACGCACGAATTGGCGTGCGGCATATTGGAATTCCACCGTCAACCGGTCGCCCGTGTTGATGTCCAAGCCGGGATTGAGCAAGAGCCGTGCCCGTCCATAGTCGATTTGATAATCCCGGTCTTTTCCTTCGTTCAGCCGGCGGCCGTTGAGGTAAACGCGTTCGCTTCCATGCAGGATATAAATTTCGTGCTCGCCCGCATCGGTTTGCAAAGCGAATGGGCCGTAATCGCCGGTGTGCAGGATGAATTCATTGCGGGCATAACGTCCTTTTTGTTGGGCCACGGAAAAATCTCCCTGCCAATTGCCTGTTTTGTAGCCGATGCCCAGCCCTTTGTTGTCGCGAGTGAAGGCGAGCAAGGGGCTGCGGTATTGCCAAAGACTGTCGCCGCCTGCGGCATTCCATCCGGGACCTTGGATGCGCACATAAATCCGGTTGAGGTCTTTGAAAGTGGTGGTTACGCTTTCGTAGCCCATAGGCAGGTTGTCGTCGCGGATGTGGGCTTGCAAGCGGATGTTGTCGGTAACGGTACCACTGAGTCGTAAATCCAGACGGCTTTGGGGGACGGGATTTTGGCGGTTGCCGGCCAAAAGACCTTGTTCCCAAACACCCGAGCTTTGCAAACCCCCGAGCAGTGATTTGGTGTTTTCATCCCGGTTGTCGAACGGCGTAGGAGCCACGGATTTGATAAAAAGCAAACGGTCGGTTCCGTACCATGAGGCGGGGTAGCGGTAATAGCGGATGCGAAGCGTATCGGGATGCCCTGTGGTGTCTTTCCAAAAAAGACGCGCATGCACGGGGTCGGTGGTGTATAAACTGTCGGGTAAGGAATGCGTTTGTTTATCGGAAACGACGATATGTCCGGGCCAAACCGAAACACTGTCGAAGTTTATCACCGGATGCCAGGCCAAAGTGGTGTCGCGGCTTTGCAGGCCGATGATTTCCTGCGCCTGCAACAAGGCCGTGGCGTGCAGCAGAAAAAGGAAAGCTACGAAGCTTGATTTGGCTTGCATACGGAAATAACGCTTCGGGCTTCAATTTATGTTTTTCCGCGGCAAAAGAAAAACCGGCCGCTCATCATCGGCCGGTTTCCTAATGGTTAACCCTATGAAAACTCCAATCAAGCCTTGTTGAAGCGCTTTTCCACTTCGGCCCAATGGATTACGTCAAAAAAGTCGTCAATATAATTTCCGCGTTTGTTTTGATGTTTAAGGTAATAAGCATGTTCCCATACATCCATACCCAGGATGGGCGTTCCCGGACAATCCACGAATGACATCAGCGGGTTGTCTTGGTTGGGGGTGGAACAAATATAAAGACGGTCGCCGTCTTTCATCAGCCAGGCCCAACCGGAACCGAAACGGCCCAATCCGGCCTTTTTGAATGCGGCCCGGAAGTCGGCAAAGGAACCGAAATGCTTGTCGATGGCTTCTTGTAACGCACCGCCCGGTTCGCCGCCGCCCCGGGGCGACATGATTTGCCAGTAAAGCGAATGGTTCCAATAACCGCCGCCGTTGTTACGTATGGCGGTGTCTTCGGGACTTATGGAACCCAAAATTTCTTCGATGGATTTGCCTGCATAGGGCGTTCCTTCGATCGCGGCATTCAAGCCGTTGGTGTATCCTTGGTGGTGAGCCAAGTGGTGGACGCGCATGGTGGCTTCGTCAATGTAAGGTTCAAGCGCGTTGTATGCATATGGTAAATCGGGAAGTTTGAACATTTTTGTTTTGATTTTTATTTAGAACAAATTTAAATAGAATAAAGGCAAACCGAAGCGGTTTGCCTATCAATATGCATAATAAAGCTATAAAAGCTTTTTATATTTCCAATAAAATCAGTAGCGTTTTACCAATGCCCGCACCAATTCGCGAACCACGGGTTCGGCCTTTTTGGCTTCTTGCAACACTTCTTGGTGATTAACACTTTTGATAAAATCTTCATCACCCAAATCGGTAATGACCGAAATGCCGAAAACTTCCATATCCATGTGTTTGGCCACGATGACTTCGGGCACGGTGCTCATGCCGACGGCGTCGCCACCCATGGCACGCACCATGTGGTATTCGGCCAGGGTTTCAAAAGTGGGGCCCTGCAATCCCAGGTAAACACCCTTACGGAATTGGATGCCGCGTTCGCGGGCGTAATTTTCCACCGTTTCGATCATTTTATGGCTATACGGTTCGCTCATATTGACAAATCGCGGCCCGAAACGTTCGTCGTTGGGGCCATGAAGCGGATGTTCGGGAAAAAGATTGATATGGTCTTTGATGATCATCACGTCGCCTATGCGGAAATTGGGATTTACGCCACCCGAAGCATTGGAAACAATCAATTTGTTGATGCCCATCAATTTCATTACCCGTTCGGGGAAGGTTACTTCATACATATTGTATCCTTCGTAGTAATGGAACCGGCCGTTCATGGCCATGACGTATTTGCCTTCGAGCCAGCCCAGGATTAACGAACCCTTGTGGCCCTTAACGGTACTTACCGGAAAATGGGGGATTTCCTTGTAGGGAATCTCGTCGTCGATTTGGATGTCTTCGCTCAAAGTGCCCAGGCCGCTACCCAAAACAATGCCGTATTCGGGAATTTGGTCGGCGATGTCCAATAGCCGGTCGGCGGTTTCGCGGGCGCTGTCATAGAGATTTTGGGGATTTAATCTGCTCATAAATCATTTTTTTTAAAAGTTCTTCATCACGGCTTTCCAACGCAAAACGAATGGGCACAAAGGCCGCCGCGGGAAAACCTTCCTGCAATTTTACAAAATCTTTTTCAGTCGTAAGGATGCGTTTGGCACCCGACCGATGTATTTGTTTGCGGATATTTTCCAGGGAATGTTTATCGTAGTGATAATGATCGGGGAATTTCAAATGTTTGAATGACAGATTTTTGGATTTTAAAAATGCAATCAGCGGTTGGGGGTCGGCTATGCCGGTGATTAAAATGAAAGGTTCTTTTTGCCAAATTTGCCAAGGAATTTCCATGCCGGCAGCATCGCGTGGGGTGTCATAGGTCATGGAAGCAAAGAGCACCGGCTTGCCGTATTTTGCCAAATCGGTTTTCAACCGGTTTTTCTTCCTAATATCCGCATCGGGCGGTGTTTTGGTTACGATAATCAAATCGACCGAATAAGCACGGTTTTTAATATCGCGCAAGCGTCCGGCCGGAAAAAGGCGGTCGGCGGTAAACGGGCGATGGAAGGGCGTAAGCAATATTTTCAAGTGCGCGTCCACCCGGCGGTGTTGAAGGGCATCGTCCAGCAAGACAATTTGCGGTTTGACTTGTTGCTGCAACAAACGGATGCCGCGGGCGCGGTTTTCGTCCACCGCCACCACTATTTCATGCCCGAATTTACGGTAAAGCTGAAAGGGTTCATCGCCCAGGATTCGGGCATTGGCGCCGGCACCGGCCACCACAAATCCCTTGGAACGGCGCTTGTAGCCGCGACTCAATACGGCCGTGCGGAAATCGTCTTTGAGCAGGCGAATAAGGTATTCGGTCATCGGGGTTTTGCCGGTTCCGCCTACTTGCAGATTGCCCACGGCAATCACCGGAAGCGAAGGCCGGTAAACAGGTAGCCATCCGGCATCGAACAACCGGTGCCTTATGCGCAAAATACCGCCCAAAAGCCAGGCGAAGGGCAGGCCCAAGGTTTTCAGGAGATTTTCCATAGCCGCAGAATCAATATTTCGACCAACACAAACAGCAGGGCCAGCCAAAGCAGCATTCGGGTAAAATCCCGTGAAGCGGAGCGCAAAGCTCTCCCGCCGGCATCATCGAGCAGGTGGACGTTGGTGGCTCCGTCGGAGAAACCGGCAGGTTTTACCGGTTGGCGGCTGAGTCGCCGGTCGATGTTGATGGCCCGGAAGCCCAGGGTGTCGGTTCCGTGCACCAGGGCATAAACGCCCGGACGGATGTGATGCACATCGGGGAAAAGACGGCGCTTGCTATTGCGCATTTCCTGATAGGGAATAATACTTTCGGAACCGCGAAGCATGCGGACGGGAATGTCGTCGGGTGGGGCGGGGATTTCCAAGGTCAATTGGTCCGAGCAATAATCGTAAAGCGGCTTGGACGGGCCGCCACCGTAGGCCCAGCGATAAAACAATCCGCTCATCAAGGGCGAGAGGAAAAAATTGCCGTAGGGCTGGTCGATGGCGCCGAGAAAAATCCACCAACGCCCCTGACGGGCCAAGAACGGATGGTCGTTTTCCAACATGAGTGCGGCATTGGACGAAAGCGCCGGATTAACATAATGCAAAGCGGTGTATGGCGTAAAAACTCTTTGCGGACGCTTGCGGAACATGCCGCGGAAAACCGGATCGCGCCAACGGATGCCCGACACTTGAAGCCGGCCGGTGTCGGAGCGGGTTTGCGGCCCGTAAAAAAGCTTGTCGGCCCGGGGGCGTCCCGAAGGGACGAATACCAAAGCGGCCCGGGCAAAACGGGCGGCCAATTGGTTGCGGTGCAGGAAGTTTTTCCAACCGCGCAGGATGACCAAGTCGTATTGTACGGCCTGTTCGTAAGGAATGTGCGAGGCATCGGTTTTTTCCCAACGCACATCGATGGCCGACCACAGTTTGTTCCAATAGTCGGGAATACTGTCGCCCACCAGTAAAACACGGGGTTTGTGCCGTGGCGGCAAGCTGAAATAAAGCCGGTCGTCGGGGGAAAAATGGCCGTCGGAAGCGCAACGAACCATTGCGCGGGGAGCGCCGTTTTGCTTGTCGATACGGAAGTAGAGCGTGTCGATGCCGTTGGCGTTCAGTTTGACACTTTGCTTGCCCAAAAGCTGACCGCCGTTTTCCAAACTCAACACGGTGTTTACGGCCGGGCCGTAGCGGCGGAGCACGCAGGCCAAACGCAAGGTTCCGGCATCGCCGCCGGCGACAAAAAGCGTATCGACCAGCGTGTTGACAAATTCGCGGGGCGGATGGACGTAGAAAAAATATTCGTTTTCGGGAAGCAGGAATTTCCGGATACTGCTATCCAAACCCTGTCCGGCGGTGAGGAAAAAGATTTTTTTTGGCAAAGTGTCATAGCGGTTGATGCGTTGAAGGATTTGGCGCGGGCCGGTTGCAAGGCAGGAAGGGGAATTAACGGCGTTTTGGCGAAGCCAATCGTCGGGCGAGAGCACTTGCACTTGTCCTGCGGCATTGATCACGTGCCACTGCGGGCTTTGTTTGACGATTCGGGCGGCCCGGGCCGCAAGCATGTCCGCTATGCTTTGCTGTCCGCTATGGTAGGAAGTGAGGGGCGAGCGGTCGAGGTAGAGCCACATTTCGCGCCGGGGGCCGTTATGGCCGGCCGGCAGGTAGGGGCCGGCGAAGGCCAACACGAGCAAGGCGAATATGAGCATGCGCACGGCCAGGAGGATATAACGCCGCAGGCGGCGGCTGCGCCGGCTTTGGCGTTCGAGTTGGCGCAGGAAGTCCACATTGGGAAAATCCACAAGCCGGAAGCGTTGCAAGCGCAAAAGATGCACGAGCAGGGGAATAAGCAGCAATCCGAGGGCGTATAATATGTGCGGATGCCTGAAAGCCATTTGCACAAAGATATGGATTTTGGTGCAGGGATGGTGCAAGGAATAAATTGCGCCAGGGATGGGAGCGGTATGAGCCGCCGGCGGTGCCGATGGTTTTCCGCCCGGCGGAGGCGACCGGCGGAAGCCCCACGCACGGGCGGGCGCGGGCGCGCGGCACGCGCGCCCGCGCAAAACCACGGCATCCGCCAAGGCGAATATAAGCGGACAGCCCGACGGCGCCCGGCGTTGCAGCAAGCATAAAACATTCACACCAAGTCTCGTTCTTTTTGCCGATAACGGCATTGACAACCCTCGTCATAGCTACGGCTATGCCTTCGGATTGCCGGCTTTGTTCTCGACAAAAATAACTTCGACTTATCCGACATTTTATGCTTGCTGCAACGCGTGAGTGCCGGCAAGCGGGAGGGCGCTCCGTCGTCCCGAAGCGCTTGCCGATGCGGCATAGCCGCCACGAACGCGGGCGCCGGGGCGCCCAAAACAAAAAAACAAAGCATTAAACCTTTGTCGTGCTTTTTCATCCAATAGGCGAAAGTTGACCGCAAAATGACCCGACACGACCACAATAGCGATTTTTACCGCCACTACCGGCTTCCCGAGGATTATTTCCAAAAACTCGAAAGCCGGATGCAGGAACGCCTGGTTCCGGGGCCGCGACGCATCCTTTGGCGCCGAAGGATGTTGCAAGCGGCGGCCGTGTTGGTTGTGGGATTGATGGCTTGGCCCGTTTATCGCAATATGCATTCCGGTGCGTTTCGTGGTGCGAAGCTGACGACCGATACGGTCAATTTGCACGTCAACAAGCGCGGTGATGCGCCGTCGGCCGACGAAACGACAATCGACTTGTCGGACATTCCCGATGATGTCATCGATGACTATCTGCTGATGGATGATGACGACCCGCTTCTTTGAGTAAACCGAAAAAATTTTGCAATACCATGAAAAAGCTGATCCTCCTGCTGTTGGTCGGATGGATGATTCCCGCCGCAGCCCAAAACCGAAAACCTGCCGATCCGGGCAAATTGATCGAAAAAAAACTGACCTTTATTCGTGAGCGTCTGCTCCTGGACGATGCGCAATACAAGGCCTTTGCGCCGGTGTTCCGCCACTACGAAAATCAGCGTATGGAACTGGCGCGTCAACGCCGCGACCTGGTCAAAGACCTGCGCAAAGACCGCTTGGCTCAACTCAGCGATGCGGATGTGTCGCGTCGCTTGGATCGTATCCTGGAAATCGACGAAAAAATGTTTATGCTCAAAAAGGAATATTACCGGCAACTCAAAAAGATTTTGCCGCCGCGTAAAATCCTTGCCTTGGTTCGCGCCGACAATCAATTCCGCCGCATACTGCTTCAACGCCGACGCCACCGGGCCATGGAACGTCGCGAACACATGCGCGGTCTGCGCGGCATGCGTCGCGGGCCGGGTCAAAACCCGTCGGGGCCTCAAAATCCGGTACAATAGGTTGATGCGTAGCCGGGTGGATAGGCAAATCTTTGCACGCATAATATAAATTTAGATGACAAATTTCCGCGCCGGGGCCGTTTCCGGCGCGGATTTTTTTGTTTTAAGTGGTAGAAACCGGACGTGAAAAAAATTAAAATAGGGAAAAGGTATAGGGATATTAAAATTTTGTTTAGATTTGTGCAGTAAACCAAAAGTTTGAAGGAAAATGGCTGAAAAACAAAACGAAATTTTCTCGAAAGTGTTTCGTGCAGGACGACGCACCTACTTTTTCGATGTGCGGGAAACGCGTGCGGGTGATTACTACCTGACCGTTACCGAAAGCAAACGTCAAACCAACGAAGACGGGTCTTTTTTCTACAAAAAACACAAAATTTACCTTTACAAAGAGGATTTTGACAATTTCAAGGAGGCGCTGCAAGAAGTGATGGATTTTATTATTCGCGAAAAAGGCCCTGAGGTTATTTCCGAACGTCATCAACCGGATTTTCAACCGCAGGAACAGGAATCCGGTGAAGCCGAAAAAGCCGCCGATGAAAATCTTTCGGGCGATGAGCCCGCCGGTGAATCGGAGGATACCGAAGAAGCATCGGGAACCGACAAATACACCGATGTGGATTTTGATGATATTTGATAAAAACCCTATTTGAATACGCTTTGCCGGCCTTTCGAGGCCGGTTTTTTATGAAGTAAATGGAATAATTTTTGTTATATTTACGGCAAAACCCAAAAACAGCATCGACAAATGTATGTTTCCTCTTATATTCTAATAACGATTATTGCCCTGGTAGGCATGGTTGTCCAAGGGGTTTTGAAGGCCAAGTTTGAGAAATACGGTAAAACGCCTTTGCGTGCAGGTCTTAGCGGCAAAGAAGTGGCCGAAAAAATGTTGGCCGAGCATGGCATTACGGACGTGCAGGTAATTTCCACGCCCGGCGCCTTGACCGACCACTACAATCCGTTGAAAAAAACCGTTAACCTGAGCAGGCCGGTTTACGACTCGCGCAGTGTGGCCGCGGCAGCCGTTGCCGCCCACGAAGTGGGCCATGCCGTGCAACACGCCCGCGGGTATGCTTGGCTCAAAATGCGTTCGGCCATGGTGCCCATGTTGTCGGTTTCCAATAAGTTTGTTACCATTTTGCTCATTGCCGGAATTTTAATGCTCAATAGTTTTCCGCAATTGCTTTTGGCGGGGATTATTCTTTTTGCCCTTACGGTAGTGTTTAGTTTCATTACGCTTCCGGTGGAATACGATGCCAGCCGGCGAGCCAAACAATGGCTCGAACAAACCGGATTGGTTACGCCCGAAGAAAAAACCAAGGTGGCCGATGCGCTCAAATGGGCGGCGCGCACCTATGTGGTGGCGGCGTTAAGTTCTTTGGTTACGTTATTGTATTACCTTAATATTTATAATTCCCGTCGATAATGTGCGGACGCTCCATCCATCAAACGGAAAAATTTTTTGCATCCCCGGCCCGTTGGGCATCGGGGATTTTTTTGACTTACAAAAAAACAAAGCATTATGAAAATACATCATGTAGCCCGTCGGCAAAGCATTTTGAACAAATATTTGGCCGAAATCCGCGATGTGAACATTCAGCGCGACAGTATGCGATTTAGGCGCAATATCGAACGTATCGGGGAGTTTATTGCCAACGAAGTGAGCAAGACTTTTCGTTACAAACCGGTGAAAATTTCCACACCTTTGGGTATTAAAGAAGTCATGCTGCCCGACGAGCAAATCGTTATCGGGTCGGTGCTCCGGGCCGGATTACCGTTGCACAACGGATTGCTGAATATTTTTGACAATGCCGAAAATGCCTTTGTGTCGGCCTACCGGAAGCATACCCGCGGAAATGAATTTGAAATCGTAGTGGAATATTTGGCCATGCCGTCCTTGGAAGGAAAAACCTTGTTGCTTGTGGATCCCATGTTGGCCACCGGGCGCTCGTTGGAGGCCGTTTATCGTGTGCTTACCGGGCACGGGAAGCCGCGCAAACTTCATGTTATCGGTGTAATAGCCGCGCCCGAAGGCATTGCTCATTTGCAAGCAACCATGCCCGATGACAGCGAACTGTGGATTGCGGACATAGATGAAGGGTTGAACGATAAGGCCTACATTGTTCCCGGGCTCGGCGATGCGGGCGATTTGGCCTACGGCCAAAAATTGGATTTATGAAATTCAAATCCAAAAAAATAAGATTTTTTCAAAACCTATCTTTTGTCGTTTCGGGGTTAAACAAAAAATTGTATAATTAAGCACACAAAACGGATAAAAAACCTGATGTTAACGGGTTTGTACGGGAATAAAAAAAAATATAAATTTGTCTATTACAAAAAAATATGCCTTATGAAAAGAATTAACTTTTTTACAATAATGTTGACGGCCTTGCTATGGTACGGGCAAGGAAGGGCGCAACATGTTGTGGTCTATAACGATACCGTTTGCGATACGGAGCAGTACGGGGTGTTGCGCACCAACATTCAGGCATTAATGACCAGTGCCTACAAAACGGACACAACGGCCTATGCCTATGATGACAACTTTACGAACGCTTCGGATATTTTGCAAAACGGCGTTCCTTTGGCCATTGACGATGAATTTTCCGATGCGATTGATATCGGTTTCACCTTTTATTTTTTCGGTGAACCCTATACCCAATTGGTTGTGGGTTCCAACGGGGATATTGTTTTTCAACCTTCCATTGCCGGCGCATATGACCCTTGGCCAATTAATGCAAGTCAACTTATCCCGGACATCACTTTACCCTATTACGATAATAATACTTCCTACGGCTCGATTATGGGGGCCTATCACGACATACATGCCGGTATGCGAATTCAGGGTGTGTCGGAAATGAAGTACGAATTGCGCGGAATGGCACCGCACCGTAAGTTTATTATTACCTATCACGAAATGCCGCAATTCAGTTGTACGAACCTGCTTACTTCGCAACAAATCGTGCTCAATGAAGATGACTATTCCATAGAAGTTCATCTCAAACACAAGCCGGTTTGTAATGGATGGAACAGCGGTTTGGCCGTTGTGGGTATTCAAAACGACGATGCTTCCTGCGGGTATTATCCGGGAGACGGAACAACCCCCGGTTCCACTTTGGTAAACCGCAACACCAGTGTTTTTAGCATCGATAGCGTGTTGAATCCCGAAGCATGGAAATTTGTTCCCGCAACCATGCCTTCGATCACTTGGTATGATGCCAACCGTAACCCTATTGCCGGTGCCACGGCCGATTCCTTGGTCGTTCCTTTGAATAACTATCAAGGGCCCTACACCTGTGAAGTTACCTATTCCGATTGTCATGGAAACCGAACCACCGAATACGACGAAGGCGAAATCGTCGTCGTACCTACGCCTATCATAGATTTGGGCGCTGACCAACAACGTTGTCGCGACGAAGAAATTGTTTTGGATGCCACTCCGCAAAATATCAGTGATTTCCAAAATATTACCTTGAATTACCAATGGAGCAAAGACGGCCAACCCATTGCCGGCGCCACCTCGGCCCAATATACGGTAACCGAACCCGGAACCTATTCGGTGGAAGTTTCAACCGGCCGTTGTTCCACTACCGATGAAATTGTCATTGAAAACTATATGAACGACGCCTGTATCATCCCCGAAGTAATAACTCCGGATGATAACGGTAAAAACGATGCATTCATTTTGGATTACCTCAATGGAAAATACGGCATCGAAAAAATCGAAATTTTCAACCGTTGGGGAACGAAAGTGTTTGAAAAAGAAAACGGTTATACCGACCAATGGCACGGACAAAGCAAATCCGGCAAGGAATTGCCTCCGGCTTCTTATTTCTACGTGATTAAACTCAAAAACGGTGATGTAAAAACCGGTTATGTTCAAGTGGTCAAATAAAATCAAGGATATGAAAAAATATATACGACAATTCGCTATCATAGGGGCTTTGCTGCTTTCGGGCTTGACTTTTGCCCAACAAGCGCCCCATTTCACCCAATTCATGTACAATATGAATGTGGTCAACCCGGCCTATGCCGGTATCAAAAACGGATTGGCTGGCGGCCTGCTCTACCGAACCCAATGGACGGGCTTCGACGGCAATCCCCAATCCATTACTTTCAACCTGCATTCCAGCGTAGGCGAAAAAATGGGTCTCGGCCTTTCGGCCTACAACGACCAATTCGGTTTTGTTAAGCAAAACAATGTCAAATTGGACTATGCCTACAAACTGGAAGTGGGAAGCGACAAATATTTGTCCCTGGGTCTTAATTTGGGACTATGGAACCACATGGTGAACCTCACCGATTTGGCGGCCATTCATCCCGGCGACCCCTTGCTCACCACGGACATCAAGGACTATCAATTGAGCTACGGCATCGGATTGCTCTTTTACTCCGACCATTATTACCTCGGTTTTTCCATGCCCAACCTCAACACGACGGCCTTCCACGCCAACCTTCAAAAATGGACCAAAGGCAATGTGATACATTACTTCTTTACCGGCGGTTATGTGTTCGATTTGAACAATAATTTCAAATTTAAACCTAACTTTATGCTCTATCAGGCATTGGGTGCACCCTTGGCCGTGGATTTGAATGCCAATTTGTTTATGTACGACAAAGTGGAATTGGGCGTTTCGTATCGCTTGAACGATTCGTTCAGCGGGTTGATAAATTTTATGGTTACTCCCAATATTCGCGTGGGTTATGCCTATGACCGGACGCTTTCGGACATGAAATTGTTCAGCCCCAACACCCACGAAATATTTATCAACTTTATGTTGCCGTATAAAAAACGTGCCTTTATGTCTCCTCTTTACTTCTAACCCGAAAATTATAGCATTATGAAAAAAATATACACAGGCATATTCCTCTTCCTCCTGAGCATGAGTTTGGGTCTGGCTCAGGAAAAGAAAAGTGCAGCGGTCAAAAAAGCCGATGCCTATTTTGCTCGGCTCGAATTCATCAAAGCGGCCAAAGCATACCAATCGGCTTTGTCCAAAGGACAAAATTCCGATTATGTTTATCGTAAATTGGGTGATACCTACTACAATCTTTTCGACCCCAAAAATGCGGTAAAATACTACGAAAAAATCATCAACAAAACCGATGATCCCGAAGTGTATTACCGCTACGCCCAAATGCTCAAAGCCCAGGGCAAATATCAGGAAAGCGAACCCTGGATGAAAAAATTCGTAACCATGCGCCCGGCCGATCACAGGGCCATGGCCTATCGCGCCAATCCCGGATATTTGGTGAAAATCCTGGACAAAACACGCAAAAAATTCGTGGTTACCGAAGAACCCAGTTTGAATACCACCTATGCCGATTACGGCGCGCAAATGGCCGGACCCGACAAAATCTATTTCATCAGCCACAGGATTAAGTCCAAAAAACATAATTGGGACGGACAACCTTTCGGCGATATTTTCGAAGCCGATTATACCGGCGACGTGGCTTCGGCCATCGAACAAATTCCCGGAGATGTGAATTCCAAATATCACGAAGGACCTTTCAGCTTGTCGCCCGACGGGAAAACCATTTATTTTACCCGTAATAATTACGACAAAAAATACGGTTCCGACAGCACGGGCATCAGCCGCCTGAAAATCTACAAAGCCACTTGGAACGGCAAAAAATGGGTAAACGTGGAAGAATTGCCCTTCAACGGCGATAACTTTGATACGGCTTATCCGGCCGTTACGCCCGACGGAAAACGTATGTATTTCTCCTCTGATCGTCCGGGCACTTTCGGTCAGTCCGATATTTGGTATGTGGAAATTAATGATGACGGAACTTTCAGCGAACCCTATCATTTGGGGCCCGAAATCAACACCGAAGGCCGCGAAGATTATCCTTTCTTTATCGACAATACGCTTTACTTCTCCTCCGACGGATGGATGGGCCTGGGTGGCCGTGACGTGTTTGCTTCCAAATGGGTGGACGGCAAATTCTCCCGTGCCCGCAACCTGGGTGTACCCGTCAACAGTGGTTATGACGACATCACCTTCGCCTATTATCCCGATCAGAAAAAAGGTTTCGTGGCCAGCAACCGCGACGCTTCGCAATACGGCGATTTCAATATCTACAAAGTGCAAGCCGTCAAACCCGTATTTGACGTGCTCATCAATGCCGTGGTGCTGGATGACAAAACCGGCAAACCCATTCCCAACGCCGCCGTGGTCTTGACCGACAATGCCGGCAACCCCATGGGTACCAAAACCACCAATGCCGACGGCGAAGTTGACTTCCTGATCGAAGGCGGAAAAGATGTGGTGCTCGAAGCTCGCGCCAATGATTACGAAAACAACAAAGCTACCGTAAAAGGCACCTATGACGAAGGTGTGGATGTGGAAATCCGCCTCAAACCCATTGAAAAAATCATTACGACGGAACAGCTTAACATCCGGCCGATTTACTTTGATTTCGACAAATGGAATATCCGCCGCGATGCCGCCTTCGAGTTGGATAACGTAGTGGAAGCCATGAAAAAACATCCCGAACTGAAAATCCACGTGGTTTCCCATACCGACTGCCGCGGTTCGGTGGCCTACAACCAAAAATTGTCCGAAAAACGTGCTAAATCCACGGTTCAATACATCATTTCCAAGGGCATTGATGCTTCGCGCCTGACCTGGGAAGGCCGCGGCGAAACCGATCCCAAAGTCAAATGTAGCCCTTGCGGCAGTTGTACCAAAGAACAACATCAGGAAAACCGACGTTCGGACTTTATCATTGTCAAGGAAAATCAGGATAGTTCCGCTCAGCCGGACGAACAATAAGATTGTTTGATTGAATCCTTTTTCAAAGACAGGTAAAATGCGTAGTTTTACCTGTCTTTTTTTGTAAAAACAGTTGCAGGAAGTATGAAAACCGTTGATGATTTTAATTTCAAAGGAAAAACCGCCCTGGTCCGTGTGGATTTTAACGTCCCTTTGGACGAAAACGGCAGGGTAACCGACACCACACGTATTCGGCGGGCCAAGCCCACCATTCTCAAAATACTGAACGACGGCGGCAAGGCCGTCTTGATGTCCCATTTGGGGCGTCCAAAGGGAAGGGACGAAAAACTGAGTTTGAAACATATTGTTCCGGCCGTTGAACGGGCGCTCGGTGTTCCGGTGCGCTTTTCGCCCGAAATAACGGGCTCCGAAGCGGAAAAGGCCGCCAAAGATTTGCCCTTCGGGCAAGTGCTGCTTTTGGAAAACCTGCGTTTTGATCCGCGCGAAAAGAAAGGCGATACGGAATTTGCCCGGGAACTTGCCCGGCTTGGCGATATTTATGTAAATGACGCCTTCGG
>WGAP01000211.1 GCA_015494775.1 Flavobacteriales bacterium
GCCGTAGGCCTGCCGTGGCGGCGGGGCGACCAGCAGGAAGCCACGTCCGCCACGCTTGCAGGGCAAGAGCGGGCCGCACGCGCATTTGAGCGGACAGCCCGACGGCGCCTGGCGTTGCAGCAAGCATAAAACATTCACACCAAGTCTTGAATTCGACTTATCCGACATTTTATGCTTGCTGCAACGCGTGAGGAACTGCAAGCGGGAGGCCGCTCCGCCGGCCGAAGCGCTTGCAGTGGCCCCGCCGCGGCGCCGAAGGCGCCGGGCGGATGGCCGGATGTAAACATTTGAAAATCAATGGAAAGCCGCGGGGCGGGGCGCCGACAAATTTACGCCAACGTCCGGCCATCCGCCGCGGGCATTCGCCCGCCGGCGGGGCCCCGAACCCGAGCGCCGGGGCGCCCAAAAACTCCGCACCCGCCATCCGAAAATGCACGGGAAACCTTATCTTTGCACTCAAACACGGCACAAATGGCAAATTTCAGTTATACCGAAAAAAAAGATACGCGCTCGGGATTCGGCGATGCGCTGCTGCAATTGGGACGCGAAGACGAACGCATTGTGGCCCTGACCGCCGACGTGGCCGGCTCGGTCAAAATGACGGCCTTTGCACGGGAATTTCCCGAACGTTTTTTTGATACGGGCATTCAGGAAGCCAACATGATAGGCATGGCCGCCGGATTTACGCTCGAAGGGAAAATTCCATTTGCCTCCACCTTTGCCGAATTTGCCACCGGCCGCGTGTATGACCAAATCCGCCAAGCCGTGGCCTATTCCGAGAAAAACGTCAAAATCGCCGCATCGCACGCAGGGCTCACCGTGGGCGAAGACGGCGCCACGCATCAAGCGTTGGAAGATATCGGGATGATGAAAATGCTGCCCGGAATGACCGTTATCAACACTTGCGACTACAACCAAACCTACAACGCCACACTGGCCGTGGCCCGCCATCAAGGCCCCGTTTACCTGCGTTTCGGACGCCCCAAAGTGCCTAACTTTACGCCCAAGGATATGCCCTTCGAAATCGGTAAGGGTTGGTTGATGCAAGAAGGCACCGACGTGAGCATCATTGCCACCGGACACCTGGTGTGGGAAGCCGTGGAAGCGGCACGTATGCTGGAAAAGGAAGGACTTAGCGTGGAATTAATCAACATTCACACCATCAAGCCCTTGGACGACGAGTTAATTTTGGCATCCGCCGCCAAAACCGGCGCCGTGGTTACGGCCGAAGAACACAGTATCCTGGGGGGACTGGGCGAAAGCGTGGCCCGGCTGTTGGCCTTGCACCACCCTGTGCCGCAGGAATTTGTGGCCGTCAAGGACCAATTCGGTCAGTCAGGCAAAGATTTTGAACTGATGAAACTATACGGCCTGGATGCCGAACATATTGTTGCCGCGGCCAAGAAAGCCGTGAAGCGGAAATAACTTCGGACAAATTCACTTCCTCATCACCAACTCCAAATCCTGCAAAGGCACCGTGGCCGAAAAGCGGCCGTAGCTTAGCACGGCCTTGTCGCCTTCGATACGTTCGAGCGTGGCATTGGCACTGCTGCCTTTGATGCGCACGCGGTCGCCCGGCTTGGGCACATAAGGCATACGTGCGATTTCGATTTTGGTCAATTGCTTGCGCACATCGTTGTTTTGTAGCAATTGGCTTACTTCCTTTTTGGTCTTTTGCAGTTTTTTGGCCGATGATGTCTTGGACGGCTTTGCACTTTGCTTGACAAATTCCTTTTCCCACCACCGGCCTACGGATTTGAGCAAGGAACGACGGTCGCCCGTGCGGGCGGCTTGGTCAAAGAGTTGGAGGATTTTACGGCCCGCTTCGGTTTGGCGGTGTTCCTCCTCGTAGAGTTGGCGGAATTGGTCCAATTTTTTCAGCAAGCGGTAATTTTGCTCTTCCAGTTCCTTTTGGCGGGCTTCCAAGGCCTTGGTTTGCCGTTGCAGAGCTTCGGTATTTTGGCGCAGGTTTTTCTTTTCGTCTTGCAAAGCGCTCAGCGTGCGGTCGAAATGGACCTTGGCGCGGTCCACCTTCTTTTTGGCCCGGTTGATGATGCGCCAAGGAATGCCCATACGGGCGGCCACTTCGAAGGTAAACGAACTGCCGGGCTGACCCGTAATCAGGCGGTAGGTCGGTTCCATTTTTTTCAGGTCGAATTCCATATAGGCGTTTAGCACGCCGTCCAATTGTTCGGCGCGAAGTTTGAGGTTGTTATAATGCGTGGTAATGATGCCATAAGCACCGCTCTTTTGGAAAGCTTCGAGGAACACCTCGGCCAATGCTCCGCCCAGTTCGGGGTCGGAACCGGTGCCGAACTCGTCAATCAAAAACAAAGTGTGCGCATCGGCAAGCCGGAGGAAAAGCCGCATGTTTTTGAGCCGGTAGCTGTATGTGGAAAGTTCGTTTTCAATGGATTGATGATCGCCTACATCACTCAGGATTTTACGAAAAAAAGGCATACGGCTGTCCGGATGCACGGGCACGGGCCAACCGGATTGAAGCATCAATTGAAGCAAACCTGCGGTTTTGAGCGCAATACTTTTGCCGCCGGCGTTGGGGCCCGAAATGACCAAAATCCTTTGCCCGGGATGCAAGTGGATGTCGTGGGGCACGACGGGCTCGCCTTTTTCCTTGTTTTTCAGTAGCAAGAGCGGATGGTAGGCCTTGTGCAAAAATACTTCTTGTTCCGTGGTCAATCGGGGTAAAACGGCATCGATTTCCTGCGCAAAACGTGCTTTGGCTTCGGCAAATCCCGCTTCGACCAAAAAATCCGCGTAATCTTGCAATTCATTTTTGTATTCACGGATAAAATCCGCTAAATTTTTTAAAATACGGACAATTTCGGTTTTTTCATCGGCCGCCAGGTTTTGCAGGCGTCGCGTATGCGGAGCAATGCTTTCGGGTTCGATAAACACAATGGTTCCGTTGCGTGAAGTGCCCAACACCTGACCCGGCACCTGCCGGCGATACATAGCCTTGACGGCCAACACGGGTCTGTCGTCCAAATAACTTTCTCCTATTTCGTCCAACAATCCGGCTTTCTCGTATTTTTTCCGCACACGTGCAAAGGCCTCATCACGTTGGCGAAACACTTCGTGCATTTGACTACGAATAACAGCCAGGGTTTCCGACGCGTTGTCCTTGATTTGACCTTCGCGGTTGATTTTATTCCGTATTTCCTTGGCAATCTCCGGATGAATGGCCAACAACGAAAGCGCATCGTTCCAATGCGGGTAATCCGGACCGAATTTTTTCAGGAAGCGTTTCCATTGCAGCAGGGTTTCCACGGCGCCGGCCATGGACAAAAAATCTTTGGGTTCGGGAAAATAGGCCTCCACCCGCATTTTTTCCAAGGGCTTATCGTAGGACTCAAAATGTGCAGGCGGAAAGGGCTCTCCGCGTTGCAATGCACGCATCATTTCATCGGTGCGATACAATTCCACTTCCACATCACGGCGGTCGGTGTAGGGTTTGGCATTGAGGATGCGCCTTCTGACCGGTTCATTGACGGCATAAAGGGCCGTGTGTTCCAACACTTGCCCGAAATCCAAATCGTCCAACACTTTGGGATGAATATAGGCCATAAAACACGGATGTGGTGAACAAAGTTAGCGTAAATCGGGCATTCCATACAAAAAATCCTCTGCCGGAACCGGCAGAGGATTGAAAGGATGTTTTTTGCCGTTTAAAGCGCTTCTTCGAAGGCACGGCGGGCATCGGGCAAGGCAATGTTAAGCAAAAGTCCCAATTGCACCTTTTTGCCATCGACCAACATACCCCATTGATAATTGTCTTTAAGTTGCATCACCACGACCACGTTGTCGCCTTCCAAATCCAGCATGTAGTAGTCTTTGAGTCCGGGGAATCCGGCGCCTTTGAGGGCTTTGTTCATGAATTCGGTTACGCGTTCGAAAAGTGCCGTGGCTTGGGCGTTGGAATTGTAGCCGGCAATGGATTGTCCCGTTCCGGTCAACCAAATATCACAAGCTACAAGTGCATTGCCCAAATCGTCTTTGAGGACTTCAATGGCTTCGTTCAGTTTTTTTACGTTCATAGCAATTTATTTTTTGGTTAAGATTGTTCGCTCAATGCTTGGTGATAGAGTTTCAAAATCCAGGGCCTTACAATAAAAAGCATTTGACCCGGGATTACGGGATTTTCATCGAAAACAATAACCACGAGGTGATCATCCAGGAAAAGGGTCATCATCATCTTGCCTTCGTCCAGATGCATCATTGCATGGCGGACATTTTTCAGCCCAACGGTTTGCATTTCTTTTTCCAATGCCCGGGTAAGGGTGGTCAGGGCTTCGAGGCGGTAATGGGTTTCACCTTCTTGAAAATAGGTTTTTCCGTCCTTTCCAATAATAGCTATTAAATGTATTTTTCCATCAACCGAAGAAAAAATTTCCGGAACGGTTTCTTTGAAAACATTTACTTTCAATGGTTTGGAAGTAACGACGGTTTGTTTAGGTTCGGGTTTTTCATCAAGGTTTTTTTTCGGTTTTTCCGGTGTAATATTCTTCTCTGCTGATTTTTGGGACGTTTCGGTGATTGTGGAAACGGGTTTTTCAGGTTTCGTTTCTTTTATTTCCTTGACCGGTATATTTTCTTTTTTGTCTTCTATTGATTTTATATTAGGAGTAATAGGTTTGATATCCGATTTTGAATCTATATTTGGCTTACCGGATTTGGGTGCAAAACGCACTTTTTCGGGCTCTTGATCGGCCACACGCTTTACGGTTTCGCTAAAACCTTTGGAAGCATCCGAACCGGAAGCGGATTTTTTGAAATCTTCCAAACGGCGCGGATATTTTCGCCTGGGGGCATCCTTGCCGAGAATATCTTCCAAGGTTTTGGGAGCAGACTTATCTTTATCCGATTTTTTTGTTTCCTTTTTCTTAAAAATGTTCCACATTATAATAGTTTTTGCAAGGGTTTTACCGCCAAAGATAGTAATTTTTTTTCGGACAAAACAAAATATTCCACCTAAAATATTTCCAATAAAATGACAAAAAGCATAAAATATTAACGAAAATATAAAATATTACCACTTAATCGGGAAGTTACAAAGCATATTTCAGATTTTTTCTTAATAAAAATTTATAAAAATGAAATCATGAACCGTATATGGCGCTCATATAGCCCACCACCGCCGAATAATCGCCCGTTATGTCGCCACTGGTACGGTAATCTACGAGCCGCGGTTGAAGTTGTAAGGCATCGGCGGCGGCTATCATGGCCGTGAGTCCGATTTTGCCGCATGCCTCGCAACGAACCATTTCCTGTAAATCGCCGTGACGAACGGCTTCCAAACAATGGGCATCCAAGCGGTTGGCCGTATGTTGGTCGTAATAATGGCTCAAATCGGTGGAAATAACCACGGCCGTGCCCGGACGTTGCAAAACGGATTTCAATACCGGAACCAATTCGCGAAAATCCGTATCGCCATATATCAATTCCACAATGGCCGTTTCGGGATTATAATAACGAATAAACGGAAATTGGGTTTCGGTGCTGTGCTCTACGCCGTGGGCCCGCCGTTCGAACCCAAAGTCAAATTTGCCGGCAAGAAAATCATAGAGTTCACGGCTTCCTTTGAGCATACCGAAAGGCGTTTCATAGCCCGCAAAAGGCCCTATGCTCATACCTTGGAAATATACGTGATGCGAAGGCCCTACCACCAGGACTTCCCTTGCACCGGCATTGCCCAAAAGCCGGTGGGACGCATTGGCCGTAAAACCGCTGTAAACATAGCCGGCATGCGGAGCAACGATGGCTTTCGGCTTCGCCGAAACGGGATAATCATCCATGCCGTCCAAAATGGCATTCCAACGGTTGATCATACGGCGAATTTCGCCGGCTTCGGCCGGATAA
>WGAP01000212.1 GCA_015494775.1 Flavobacteriales bacterium
CCGAAGGCCTTGATGCGGGCCCCAACGCCGGCATTGAGCAAGGTGTAGGCGGGCGTTGGTGTTTCGGTGCCGTAGGCACTGAAAATTTTGTTTTGCGCAAAATAATGTTCCAGTCCGAATTTGACATACACTCGCGAGATGGATTTTCCCCACTGCTTAAACTCGGCCCGGATTTCGCCGCGGTATTTGGGTGCGGGAATGCGTGGCAGGTATTTCATGCTGTCGGGTTGGTGGAGTTGAACGGCTTCCACGTAGGCAAAGCCGTTTTCTATGTGCAACCAATCCCAGGGATGCGGATGCACGTCCAAAAACACTTCGCCGCCTGCCAGGCGGGCATTGCCCCGGGTGAATTTAAAGCCCGGAACGGGTTCCTGCGGGTCGGGAATGCTGTCGCCGTGGATGCCCGTGAGTTTTTGTGCGTAAATGTAATTTCGGATAAAATTTACAAAGGGCGTTACCGACAAGCTGACGTGCCGTGAATGCAGCATATAGGCCACGTCGATTTGACGACTCGTTTCGGGTTTTAAATCCGGATTGCCGATTTCGTAGCGGAAAGTGCCTTCGTGAACGCCGTTGGATGCCAATTCGGCGATGTTGGGTGCCCGGAAACCTTGTGAGAGGTTGAATTTAAAGGTGGATTGACCGTCGATTTGCCAGGAAATACCGATGCTTCCCGAAAGCCCCGGAAAATTTTTGTCCAATGAACGGAATTTTAATACGGCATTGTTTCCGGGCGGCACCGGGTTTCCGTGGTTATCGAGATATAAGGCCCGGGAACGGATATGACGGTTGTCCACACGAATACCGCCGGCCAGGTTGAGATGACCGAATTTTTTTTGACCGAAAACAAAAATCCCCGTGTCCAAAAGATGATAATCGGGTATCAAAAATTCGATGCCTTTGTTCGTGTTGGCCTGATACATTCCGCCCAGTCCGACGGCGGTTTCCCAACCGTGGGTTTTGTTGAAGTTAAATTTAACGTTGTAGTTAAAAGTGTTCAAGACCAAATAAAGCCCTTCTTTGTCGGGATGTTCCGGATCGCCGAATTCTTTGCGGCGGTTGTTTTGAAAACCCAAGTCGAAGTGAAGCACGCCGCGGTCCAAAATGATATGGTTGTTGGAAGCAATGTTCCAATGATTGATTTTCTGATACGGAACGCCGGTCCGGTAAACTTTGTCATCGACATCCGTGGCGGGAACTTCCTGTCCGCGGGTATTGATGTAGGTAAAACGTCCGAGACTGTCGCGTTCGCCTTCCACAATGTTGATGTTTTGGTTAAACGAGCTTAGGGTCAGGTGGGCGTAGCCCCAAGCTTTGGTTATTCCGGCAAAGATTTTTCCGTCCCATTCCTTAAAGCCCGAGTTAAAGACGCTGCCGTCGTAAGGATTCCGGTAGTCGCCGGCCAGTTTGCCGCTCAACCTGCCCGACCATTGAAAAGCATCCTTGTTGGCAGCGTGATAAAGCGAATAACCGATGAGCCGGTTGTTGGTCTGGTATTCGGACAGCAACCGGTTTTCGACCTTGCCCGCGGGCGGAAGTTTGGGCGGCAAAAAGTTCAATACGCCGGCAATGCCGTCGGAGCCATACATCAAACTTCCCGGCCCTTTGATGATTTCGACTCGTCCCACGGCATACTGGTCGATTTCGATACCGTGTTCGTCGCCCCATTGTTGGCCTTCCTGTCGGATGCCGTTGTTCAAGGTGATAATGCGGTTATAACCCAAACCGCGAATAACCGGTTTGGAAATGGCCGGCCCCGTGGTGATTTGATCCACACCGGGGATGATTTTCAAGGCATCGATCAGGTTGAAGGAAGGGTTTAAGGTCAAATCCTTGGCCCTGATGGTTTGGGCCACAACCGGACTGGCTTCGAGCCGAGTCGAGCGGCTTACCCCCGTGATGATGACTTCGTTCATTTCGATGGCCGAGGGCGTGAGGGAAAAATTGACCACCGTATCCCGGACGACATGCACATTTTTGACCGCCGGTTTGTATCCCAGGAAGTTGACGCTGATAAGATAGGTTCCCGCCTTGATGTTCCCGAGCCGATAAAAGCCCGTTTCGTCGGTTACGGTGCCGGTTTTCAAATCTTCGATATAAACTGACGCGCCGAACAAAGCTTTGCCGGTGGATTGGTCTTTGACGTAGCCCGAAATGCTGTGTTGCGCCCATAGCTTAACTCCGACCGGAAAGACCGTAATGATTATGAGGAATTTTATTTTTTTCATTTTATTTATTTTTTATGTAATATGGAAATAATTGGTAGCCAAATAATTAACCACCTGAGAACAAGAAAAATAGATTATAAATATGAGTCTCGAATCAGACTAGAAAAACTACGGGCGGAGCTCGAAGCGAAAAATAATAAATACGTTTTTTGTAATCATTCCCGCCAAAATCAACAAAAAACGGCCGGAAATAAGTTTCCCCGATGTGCAGCGGGCTTTCCGGCTTATAATCATAGACCGAAAGGGTAAATCCCGGAACGGGACAAACCTTGTGTGGTTTATGAAAATGCGGGATTTTTTTGGCGTGGCAAACAAAATCATCGTGATGATGAAAGGTGCTGTCCAGCAATTTGATAGACATGGGCGCCATAAAAACAAACGCCAGGGTAAGCGAAACGATCAATTTATGCCGTCGGACAAATTGCACTTTTGGGGAGGATTTTGCTTGGCAAAGTTAGGAGGTTTTCGGTAATAGGAGGAGAAAATATTTTTATGGTAAGTAAATCGCTAATGATGTACGTACAGTTGTAGTGATAGCATAAAATAAAAAACGCCCTCTGAAAGAGGGCGTTTTTTTAAATTTATCCTATCCGGTAATTAATCTTGTTTTGTAAATTCTTGGTACGAGGTGGAATCAAAATTCCAATGTATATGTTTGTTATCTACATAATCCATTTTAACGGTAAAATCTCCGCTACTTGTGGTAATATTCAACGCCAAAACCTTTTTATCAATATTTTCCAGCCAGGAGTTTAAAGTAAATCCGAGATCCTGACAGGTACTGGTATTGGGATCATAATCATGAATTTGTAAAGTTCCACCACCATTATCATTCAAATCCATTTCATCCGTAAGCCAGCAAGCAACAGTGGGGTCCGATGCATCTTGTTCTGTTCCGTTAAGGACAACTTTGGTCGTTTTCCAAGTTCCAACGCCCCAAACCTCGGGTTCAGGACAGGTTTCTTTTTTCCTACAAGAGGATGTAGAAAATACCAGGCCTGCAAAAAGGAAGAAAATCAATAGTTTTTTCATAATTTGTATTTTTTAAATGTTTATAGCAAAACAATATCAAAACATATATTCAAAATTAATCTTGTTTAGTGAATTCAAAATAGGTATTGGAACCAAGATTCCAATGAAAATGAGTATTATCTATGTAATCGAATTTAAAAGAATATTCATCGCCATTGTAGGTAAAGTTTACAACCAATACTTTTTTATTAATGTCTTCCAACCAAGAATCCAAAGTCAGTGGGATGGTTTGACATGAAGATGTATTGGAATCATAATAATGATATTGCCAGTTTCCACCCCAAGAATCAGTCAAGGTCATTTGATGAGTAAGTAAACACGCAACTTGCGGGTCGGAAGAATCCAGTTCGGTGCCATTATTTACAACTTTTGTTGCATTCCATGTACCTACCCCCCAAACTTCCGGTTTGGGACAGGTTTGTTTTTTCTTACAGGAAGATGTTGTGAACACCAAACCTGCAAAGAGGAACAAAATCAACAGTTTTTTCATGATAAAATGTTTTTAGGGTTATTGGTTGAAGCAAATATATAAAAATTTTTATTATCAAAACAAAAAATAATTACCTTTATGAACATAAAAAATCACCGGTAAAGAAATTATTCTCATGGCTTTTCGTATTTATAATGCCTCGGCGGGTTCGGGAAAAACCTTCGGTTTGGTCAGGGACTTACTCCGCATCCTGTTCGCCCTTTCCCACAAATCCGATGAAATCGACCGTGTCTTGGCCGTTACCTTTACCAACAAGGCCGCCAACGAAATGAAAGGCCGGCTTATCAACGAACTGGACCTTATGGCGCATGGCAAGGATACACCCATGGCACAAATCTTAAAGGAAAGTCAACAACTTTCCGATGACCAACTCCGGCAAAAAGCCGCCGAACTTTTGGACGAGTTATTGTTTCATTACGACCGCCTGCATTTTTCCACCATCGACAAATGGACTTTCGGGCTTATCCGAACCTTCGGTCGCGAATTGGGCATTTCGTTCAATGCCAATGTGGAAATCGACGATGAAACCCGCACACGCGAAATCATCGAAAACTATCTCAATACCCTCGCCCCCGACGATACGGCCTTCCCTTTCCTGGTGGAATGGACCTCGCGGAAAATCGAAGACCAAGCCAACTGGGACATTACCGGTGATTTGCAAAAGCTCACCTACTTCCTGCTACCCGACAGCTACGCTTCGATATTGGAAAGCTTGCAAAACGAAACGCCCGAAAAAATTCCCGCCCTGCACGAACAAATCCAAAAGCAACTGCGCGAAACCGAACACCGGCTAATCGAAGCACTAAAACATTTACAAGAACTTTTGGCCCGGCACCAAGCGTTGATTTCCTATTATAATAACCGGTTTAATCTGCTCGAAAAACTCATTACCAAACCCCATGAGCGTTTTTCGAGTTCCACTTTAACCGCATCCACATTCCGTGAACTTTTCCTGGATAGGGAAAAAGAATTGACCAAAAAAAACAAAAACATTCCTCCATCCGACCGGGAACAAATCGATAAGTTACGTGCGGAAATTCCCGGAATGCTCCGCCAATACCTTTGGCTAACGGCCCTGCGCAAAGGACTTCGTCCTTTGGTGCTGCTCGAAGAAATCGTTCGCGAAGTGCAACGCTACAAGGACGAAAATGATGTGTTGTTTATTTCGGATTTCAACAAAATCATCCGCCGCGTGGTAAAAAACAATCCCGCGCCGTTTATCTATTGGCGCCTGGGCCAACGGCTCAAATATCATTTTATCGATGAATTTCAGGATACCTCCCGTATTCAGTGGGAAAATTTCCTGCCGCTTTTGCAGGAAGTCTTTTCGGGTTTATTCGGCCCGGCCGACCCCGGAAGCGTAACCCTTTTCGGCGATGCCAAACAATCCATCTACCGTTTTCGCGGTGCCGTGCCCGAACAATTTATCCGTTTGGCCCTTCCCCCGTCCGAACCCGAAAGCGCCAATCCTTTCCCCACCCGCAAGCAAATTGTTCGAATGGACACCAATTACCGCAGTCTGCCGGCGGTGGTGGATTTCAATAATGCCTTTTTTGCCTTTGCCGGAACCTATTTGGATGATTTTTATCGCAGTGTTTATACATCGGAAAATCTTAGCCAAAAAGCTTTCCGGCGGAAGGAGAGCGGATATGTGGAAATCCGTTTTACCGACAAGCCGGGCAAGGACGAAGATACGGACTATGAACAAATCTACCTGGATCGCATAGTGGAACAAATCCGCGATTTGCGCCGCCGCGGTTATGCTTGGAAAGACATTGCCATCCTGTTTCCGCGCAACAAACACGGTGCCTTGATTGCCGCGCGGTTGAGCGATGAAAATATGCCGGCCGTCAGTGGCGATGCCTTGGCCGTGGGACTTTCGTCCAAGGTGCAACTATTGGTTCATTTGCTGGCCGAACGCCGGCATCCGTCCTACGAAAACCGCTTCCTGCTTCTGCAATATTGGGCCGCGGTCAAAGGCAGGGAAACGGATGCTGCCTTTTTCGACGCCACACGTGATTTGCCCTTCGGGCAATTGATGTTTTACCTGAGCGGCAAGGCCGAAGCCGTAAACGTTCCATGGTCCGAGCTAACGCTTTTCGACTTTTTTGCCACCGCCTACGATTTTTTGGACTTGGACAGCAGCGGCGAAGATGCCTATGTACGCTTTTTTATGGATATGGTCCGCCAAAACGACCGCCGGCTTTCCGACACCGTTTTCCTGCACGAATGGGAAGGTTATTTGTCCCGCAAACCCATTCCGGGCAACGAAACCCTGGATGCCATCCGGCTGATGACCGTCCACAAGGCCAAAGGTCTGGAATTTCCGGCCGTCATCTTTGCTTTTCCCAATTACGAATTGCAATCCAAATCCCGCAGCGGAAGGCCGGATTATGTTTGGGTCGAAACTTCCGGCGAAAATGAACTGCCGCCATACATTCCCCTGGAAATGATCGATGTAAAACGACTTGCACTGCTGGGCGACGAATATTTTGAAAAAATTTATTCACGCGAAACCCAAAGAAGCATTTTTGATACCACCAACCTCTTTTATGTGGCCTTTACCCGTGCGCGCGACGAACTCTATGTTTTTCCCTACGACATCCGCAAGCCGGCCAAAGACGGGACTTTGAACGATTTCCAACAAATCCTCATGGATTTTGTACAAAATCACGAAAATTACGACGAAGAAAACCAACGCTTTGCCACGGGAACCAAAATCCGTAAAACCGGCGTAACCGAAGAACCCGTTATCGCCGATGAATCATCCACGCACTACCGCCATTTGGATTGGAACGCCGGCCCGTTCCTGCTGCGCACGTCCAAGGCGGAATTTTCCGCCGCCCGCGAGGCCACACGCCACGGGCGTTTGCTCCACACTTGGTTGGCGCGTATCCGAGATGCAAGCGATGTGGAACTTTACCGCAGTTCGCTGGGTTCGCATCCCGGAATATTACAAACCCTGGAACAAATTGTCGGTCATCCGCGCCTGCAAAAATATTTTCAACCGCCCTACCGGATACTTACCGAACGTAGCGTAGGACAAATGCGGGAAGGCGAAATGCTCAACCGTCGCCCCGACCGTATTTGCCTGCTTCCCCAAAGCCGGGAAGCCGTCCTTATCGACTACAAAACCGGTCGGCCCCAATCGGGTCACGAAAGTCAAATGCGTGAATATGCCCGTCTGCTTCGAGATGCCGGTTACCGCGTAAGCGAAGCATTGTTGGTTTATGCCGGTGATGATCAAATATCGGTAAAGGAAGTAAGCGTTTAATATCCACCGGCGGCTTTTCCGCCTTCGGCGATTTGCTTGGCCGATGAAGTGCCCAGGCGTTTAACACCCATTTCAATGTAGCGCACGGCGTCTTCGTAGCTGCGGATGCCGCCGGCCGCTTTTACCGGCAGCGGAGCGGCATTTTCGAGCATAATGCCGATGTTGTGCGGCGTGGCGCCGTTAGGTCGTCCGTCTTCGGTTTTGTAAAATCCCGTGGACGATTTGACAAAAACCTTATCCGCTGCACCGGGCCCGATTGTTTGCAACACCGTATCGCGTATCAGGGAGTTCAATCCGGCAATTTGCTCATCGGTCAATGCGGCGGCTTCGATAATCCATTTGACCGTTTTGCCGTTGCGCAATCCCAGCAAGCTGCCTTCGAACACTTCCTTTTTGACCGAATCGGTTTGGCCCTGTTGATAGGCGCGATAATTGACCACAAAATCCAGTTCGTCGGCGCCGTCGTTGATGGCTTTTTGGGCTTCGGCTATTTTGAGTTTCCACGGTCGTGAGCCTTCGGGAAAATCGATGACGGTGCCCACTTTGACGTGCGCACCGGCTTGGTCGATCATTTTACGGGCAAGGGCCACATATTCGGGCCGTATCATCACCAGGTAAAAACCTTCGTCGATGGCTTCGCGAATGGTGTCGATGACCTTTTGGCGGTTTTGTTCTTCGGTCAGGCCGGCTTGTTCGGCGGTTTTCAGGTAGGTGCTGTCCAGGTATTGGCGAATATCTTTCATGGGTTGCGGAGTTTTAATGCAAAGGTAACCAAAGCGGGATAATTTTTCGGGCGCCCCGGCGCACACGTTCGGGGCCCCGCCGGCGGGCGAATGCCCGCGCGACTTGCCTTTGGCAATTCGCCGGCGCCTTCGGCGCCGCGGCGGGGCCACTGCAAGCGCTTCGGCCGGCGAAGCGGCCTCCCGCTTGCAGTTCCTCACGCGTTGCAGCAAGCATAAATGTCGGATAAGTCGAAGTTATTTTTGTCGAGAACAAAGCCGGCAATCCGAAGGCATAGCCGTAGCTATGGCGAGGGTTGTCAATGCCGTTATCGGCAAAAAGCACGAGACTTGGTGTGAATGTTTTATGCTTGCTGCAACGCCAGGCGCCGTCGGGCTGTCCGCTCATATTCGCCTTGGCGGAAGCCCCACGCACGGGC
>WGAP01000213.1 GCA_015494775.1 Flavobacteriales bacterium
GGCTGCCGGAGCCGCCGAGGAAACCGAAGGGTTCCGAGGCCCGCGTAGGGAGACGCCACCCGAGCGAAGGCGAAGGGCGGCCGGCTCCCGAAGCCGCGGAGCGAGACCGTCAGGGCTCGCGAAGGGCGAAGGGAAACAAGCGCGGCCCGGGCATTGGCCTTTGGAAGCGCAGGTTCCCGAAGCAGGCGAAGAAGACCGCAGCTGCCGAGCGTAGCGAGGCGGCAAGGGCTTCGTAGCCCGCGGAACAAGACAAGGGGCGCCGGCCCGCGCGTCAGCGCGGAGCCGGCGGCGCAAAAAAACGGTGGAATTTCTTTGTCAAGGCGTCGAATAACCGATAATTCCCGCATCAAGGCATTTGTCCCTGCATTTTTTGCGCCGCCGGCAGCGGAATTTCATTCCGCCGCCGGCGCCCCGACGGCTTGTGGAGCATCAAAATACCGGCCAAATGAAGGAAAATAGGTAATTTTGAAAGTGAAATACGCCTATGAAAAAATTCATCGGAAAAAGCATCCTGACACTCCTGGGTTGGAAACACCGGGTTCCCGCCGAATTCCGCGTGTCCAAGGCCGTGATGATCGGTGCGCCGCACACGTCCAATTGGGACATCCTGTATAGCTTGGCCGGAATGTGGGCCGCCGGCTATCGCCCGCGGTTTTTTATCAAACGCGAATGGACCGACCATCTGCTGTTGGGATGGCTTATCCGTTGGCTGGGCGGCATAGGCGTGGATCGCAGCAAACGCAACCGGCTGACCGAACACGCCGTTGAAATGTTGCGCACGGCCGACGAATTGGTGCTTTTGGTGCCGGCGGAAGGAACGCGCAAACGGGTGGAGAGGTGGAAAAAGGGCTTTTATCACATTGCCCGGGGCGCCGGATTGCCCGTGTTGCTGGCTTATTTGGACTATGGTCGCAAGGAAGCCGGCGTGGGTAAAATGATGCATCTTTCGGGCGATTTTGAGGCCGATATGGAACAAATCGAAAAATTCTACACCGGCATCACGGCCAAATATCCCGAAAATTACAACCCGCGGATTTTTATCCGCCAAGCGGAAAAAGACGAAAAATAATTGCGTAATCCTGCAAAATGAACCCGTTATGAAACGTTCGGAATTTTTACGTTGGTTGGGCGTCGGATTTCTGGGGCTTTGGACGCGGACGCCATTGCGCGCACGGAGCACAAAACAAAGGCCGCAGACCGAACATACGGCCCGGGTGCCGTTTTATTCGTGCTATGTGCGCGGCACGCGTTACGGTGATTACCGGCGCATTAACAAACGTTTGAAAAAAGGCATGCCGGTAGAATTGCGTCGCGAACCGGACAACCCCTACGATCGTTATGCCATCGGCATTTGGTGGAAAAATTACAAATTGGGTTATGTGCCTGCCGTTGAAAATGTGGCATTGGCCGGTTTGATGGATGCCGGCATAGCATTGGAAGCCCGGATTTCGAAACTGACCGGGAAACCCTATCGCGAAGTGGAAATAACGATTGGCATGGAAAACATTCATCCGGTCAGGAAGCGGGAAGAAAGCCCGCGAAACGCAAATGATTTGTATCGCGGCCGGCCGATGCGCATTACCCAAGTGGATGCCTGGCCGAAAATAGACCTTGAATAGCCCGTAAATTCATAAATAAAAAAACCGCCCTTTGGGGGGCGGTGAGGGTGGGTAATCGGGCTCGAACCGACGACCTTCGGAACCACAATCCGACGCTCTAACCAACTGAGCTATACCCACCGTTTTGAGCGATGCAAATATACGAATATTTTCGCTACGAACGCAAACCTGCACCGAGTTTTTGTTCCAATTTTTTGAGGATTTTGGCGGCCATTTTATCCACTTCCTTGTCGTTCAGTGTTCTTTCGTCGGAACGGAAAAGCAAGGAAACGGCGTAGGATTTTTTGCCCGCGGGTATTTTGTCGCCTTCATATACGTCGAAAAGCCGCACGCTGCGCAAACGTTTGTCGCTTGCCGAAAGAATGAGTTTGTAAACTTCGGCATAGGAAACGGCTTTGTCCAGCAAAAGCGCCAAATCGCGGCGGACGGCCGGATATTTGGGCAAAGGACGGAATTTTTCGGCCTGTTTATTCCTAACGGCTTCCCAAAGCGCATCGGTGTTCCATTCGCCGTAGTAAACATCCTGTTTTATGCCGAATTTTTGCAGGAGTTTTCGGTCCGGTTTGCCGGCAAAACCCAGGGTCTTTTTACCCGCAGTAAAAGCCACGGCATCGGTAAAGTCGGGATGGTCGATGGGGGCTTCGGTATAATCCAATCCCAAACGCCGCGCAATGGTTTCCATCATCCCTTTCAGGTGATAAAAATCCGAAACGGGGTAACCGCTCATCCAATGTTCGGGCAGGAAATGGCCGCTCACGGCCAAGGCCAAACGGCCGTGTTCTTCGTATTTTCCATCGCCTTTTTTGAAATAATTTTTTCCCCATTCATAAACGGCCAAATCCGTGTTTTTTCGATCCATATTGAATTTGACGGTTTGCAAAACCGAAAGCATGATGTTTTGCCGCATTACTTCGTAACCCGTGCTCACGGGGTTGAGCAGTTCCACATCTTGTCCGGGCTTGTAGCCGGCCGAACGCTCGGCCACGCGCCGGGCATACATCGATGGCGACATGGTTTCGGTAAATCCGTTGTGCGTAAGCAGGTTGGA